>JAUHYU010000004.1 GCA_030426345.1 Bacteroidia bacterium | reverse complement strand
TATTGCGCTGTTAGCTCCATCAAATCTTCAAGCTCTGAATTGGTGCTTAAACTGGCATAACCATTCTTACCATCTCTAACTGTCGAAATGTGATTCATCGATTCACTATACCCTTTGGAATATTTATAATCTTTATGTGAAACAAATGCTTTGATATCAAGATTATCAATTGGTGAATAAACTAAGGATCCATACATAGTCACTGTATTTCTTTCCGCTTCCCCATCCGTTTCTTCCAACCATGCTACAGGGTTAGCGTACTGATTTCTACTTGGGTCTTCATACCAATTACCATTTACATCCTTAACTGGACTTGTTGGATTATATAATAATGCATATTCATAAACCCTATCGTACCATCCAGCCCAATATTTTTGTTGCTTTGCTAAGAGGTTAGCATTAATTCTTAACTTATTGTTGAACATTGAATGGTTTATCTCTATCCTAGGAGTTATTACATTGTTATCGGTTTTCTTTATAATACCTTCTATATTTCTATAATTTAGATTTAAAAGGTAATTTGAATTCGCATTTCCACCTCTTATGCTCAAATTGTGAACCTGAGATATGGGGGTCCTAGTGATTTCGTCTAACCAATTCGTACTTGCTCCATCATCAAATGCACCAGGTTTATTTTTGGCTACTATCTCCCTATATTCCTGAGCAGTCAGAACATCCAATTTTTTGGTTATTTGTTGAACAGATACATAAGTACTATAATTAATGGACAGTGGTTGATCACCATTGTTTTTTTTAGTTGTTATCAAGACAACTCCATTTGCACCTCTTGTTCCATAAATAGCTGCAGCTGATCCATCCTTTAATATATCTATAGATTCAATATCCTCGGGAGCAACTGTGGATAAACTCCCTGGCACACCGTCAACAATAACCAATGGTTGAGTTCCAGACATTAATGTATTCACTCCACGTAAAATAATCTGAGATTCGCTAGTTGGATTTGCATCTGGCTTCACAATTCCTACACCGGCTACTTTACCTCGTATGAGTTGTCCAGCGTCAGTTACAAAACCTTTAGCAAAATCCTCAGATTTAACACTTGAAACGGCATTTGTTAATTCTTCTCTTTTTTGTGTGCCATATCCAACAACAACAATCTCGTCTAATGCAGTAGCATCATCTGCTAACACAACGTCTATAATTATCTGATTCCCTATTATAAATTCTTGAGAAGTAAACCCAACGGAACTAAATACTAAAACCGTATTTTCATCCGGCACTTGAATGGAGTAATTGCCTTCCACATCAGTGACTGTTCCTTGCGAGGTACCCTTTACAATGACATTCACACCTGGCAATCCTTTATTGTCTTCAGAGGAGGTGACACTGCCTGTGATAGTGATGCCCTGAATAATTATTTCCAGAGGTTCGTCTATTTCCTCAAACTGATCCTTTTTGGAAATGTAAATGCTATTGTTTACTTGCCGGAATTTAAGGCCTGCTTGTTTCGATATTTTAAGCAAGACATCTGCAACTGAAATGTTGCTGTACTTGGCAGTAAATCTTAACTCATTGTCTAAATCCTCTTTTCTATAAGAAAATTTATAGTCGGTTCTAGCCTCTATGTCTGACAAGACATTCAAGAGGTTTTCATTTTGTACCTTAATCTTAATTAAAGCTTCCTTAACACTCTGTATCCGCTGTGCAGATGCATTGTTGGCATATACTGCTGACAGAAATAAGCAATTGATCACAATCACATAAAATGTACCCTTAGACATTTTAAATAAAATTTGTCGTACTAACTTTAAATCCATAATTTTGAGTAGTTTAAATATTAAAAAGCAATTTTTAGCCTGCGCGATGCTCGAACATCCGCAGGTTTTTTGTTTCATAGGCATTTACATTTAATATACCCGAACTGTATTTCCGTTGATTTCATAATTAAAATGATGAACAAATGAAATTCCGTTAAGTACCTCATCCAGAGACTCATTTTCATTAATTCCTGAGTAGTTAAAGTGTTGATTTATACTCAACTCTGAGTTAATTTCAACACCATACCAATTCTCCAGTTTATCTATAATTTCGGGTAGTGAATTGTTTTTAAAGACCAACACACCATCTTTCCACCCTATTACTTCCTGATAATCAAATTCCGAAAGCTTTATTGTCTTATTTTCCAGTATGGTAACAGCTTTTCCTGGCAGCAGAACCACTGGTGTTGATATGTTACTCTGAACTTTCACTTTACCAGTAACCAATGCTACTTCCACAATACCTTTCTTTACAGAGCGTACATTAAAACTGGTTCCCAATGCCATCGTCACTACACCACCTGAAACCACCACAAAGGCTTTACTTGAATCTTTGACCACCTCAAAAAAAGCTTCCCCTTCCAACTGAAGTCTTCTTTCGTTCAATCCAAAATCAGACATATAGGTTATCTGGCTATTGGAATTTAGAATCACTTTGGTGCCATCTGGTAAATAGGTAGTTAATTTTTTCCCTTTTGGATTTTTCTTAATGAATGTTTGGCTATAAGAGATTTCTTTGACTTCTGTGCTCCAATTATTGCTGGTGAAAAAATAAACTAGAGCAACTGTTGATATAAACATTAAAAGTGATGCAGCTATTGCCATAATCCTTCTCCAAGGGGGAGGGGCATCCTTTTTGCTCAATTTCAATGATCTGATTTTTGCAGAAGGTGCATTGTCTCCAGAAGCCCCTTCGACATAATTCCTGATGTTTTCAAAAACTCCGTTCAGTTCTTGGCCAGTTGTACGTTTTTCTATTTCTTGAAATAACTTGATTCTTTTATTTGCATCCAGCTTATGTTTATCAAATTGCAAGTTTGCGATTAAACGCTGTGCTTTTAAAATGTTGTCTTTCTCAGAAGGATTGTCCGCTATCCAGTTTTCCCAATATGAAGTTAACTCTGGAGTTGGTTGTGTCACCCAATTTAAAAAATGCTCATTTAGCAAATAGTGTTCGATATCCAAAGTTGCTTTGCCCAATTCTTATATAATTGATGGTTTTATATAAGAGAGGAAGCGATGGGCAATCTTCCCAAAAAAAATGTTTTTTTTTATAAAGACAGATTTGTCAGTATTCCAATCAATATTAGCACAACTGATTGCTTGATTCTTTTGATGGCAGCATGTAACAATTTGTACATAGAATTTCGATTCAATGACATTATCAGTGAAATTTCCTCATAAGATAAATTTTCCTGATAGCGCAAAAAAATAATCTCCCGTTGTTTTTTTGTCAATTGTTGCAATGCTTTTGATAGTAAATGTTTTTTGTGGTTTTCAGCCTCTTCATTGATAATCCGGCTTTCAACGGATAACTCAAATGCTTTGTTATTAGAAAGATCACTTGATTTATCATCGTCTTTTAACTTTTTGATGATTGCCCTTTTTACTGAAGTAAGAAGGTACAACTTAATTGATGACTGGATTTCGACCTTTTCTTTGTTTTTCCATAGATATTCAAAAATGTCTTGAATGCAATCCCTCACTATGTCATCGTTGTTGCATATCTTCATGCCATAGTTATAGAGAATATCTGTATATGCCATATAAAACACCCTGAAGGAGGTATGATCACCATTCTGAATCGCTAACCACAGCTCAGATTCATCTTGACTATCATGATCTTTTACTTCATGTTTTACATTCAATCCATTCATGGGTATTTTGGTTTATTATAATAAACTGCGCTAAAAGAACATAAAATTCTCTGCTTTTCATATTCTAATCACTAAAAACAGGCTTTCTTTTATCATTAGTCAATGATTCGCGCTTTGGCAAGCGGATGAGCGGAGAAGGAAAGTACGCAGATGTGATCAAATCCATGTTTGCTGTCGCTAAAAGAAAATATTTTGAAGAAGCAAAAAATGAGCCTCTTCGAACAGACTTGTTTAGAAGGGGAGGGAATCTGAATCTTTTTTCATCATAAAAAGCTTCTAAATTCCATGAATTATAGGATTTGTAATCTGTGTATTTATAATTAGCTTCGCAAAGGAGTTTTAGGTCAGGGCTTGTTTTGAAGATGTGGATTATAAATCCTACGAAACGGCTTCGGAATTGCTAATTCTGAAGAGCGGGGCAAAGGAAGAACAAATGTCAAGTTCATTGAATAATGGCACGGAAATAACTTCCGGGCTAGGGGGGGTATCCTAGCCATCTGATGACAAGGAAAACAAATAGTGTAATTAGAAACAAAGCAATGGCTGCAACAGCTATATATAGTTGTAGTTGATATAAGTTCATAATCCATAATGCAGCCTGTACACCAGTAAAAGCAATAGTTGCTATGTCTAGCCGCAGTAATTTATCTATCGAATTTGAACTTGGAAAGTTAAAAGTGGAAAGTCTAGCTGATAAACCTATTGGAAGTAGCATACTCAAGAAAAATGCTATTAATTTTAGAATGAGTTCTATTGCTGTCAGTACATTATATTCTATCGTTGCCACCACAAAAATTAGTAGAATTGAAAGTACGTATGCAGCAGAATTTTTTGTAAAGTGTTTAATCTTCATCGTTCTTCTTTTCGGCAGGTGTTTTCACATCAATAAGGCTTCCTGTAATCCCACTCCCCGCCACGCCAGCTCCTTGGGCAGCCGCGGCACTTTGGGCTTGCCTAGCAGTTTCAGCTTGTGCTGGTCTAGGTCTTCCTCCATTAGCAGCAATTTTAGCTCTGTTTTTTGCCCTATGGTGGTACATCGTACTTGAGTTTGAAGTTCTTTCGCCTTACCAGCAGATGTATTTTTGGCAACATGTTCCCCAGCCGCACCGGCATTTCGGCCAACCGCAGCTCCAAGAACACCATCAGCGACTGCTTCGGTTAAGCTTACTTCCCCATCTGGCGCGGAAGTTATTTCCATGCCAACCTAAGTATGAGTGAGAAGTAGCAGGCCCAGAGTCTGGTCAAAAAGCCCCTAAAATCCATGAAACACTTGTTTATTTTATATTAAAAGAATAAAGTGTTCCATCCTTAAGTTGGAACCGCAGTCGTATCATTTCTCCTTTTAAGTCACTTAGTTTTTTATCGCCCCAGCTGATCGGTGTGTTAATCCCTGATCCGACAAATGGAGTACAGTCATCAGCACTCCATCCTTCAAGCACTTCATCACGAATAGCCGAACGAACCTCGACTCGGATTTCTCCCTCGGCATCAGCATTTATAAATAAATCTCCATTGACCTCAAAAGGTCGGGTTAGAATTCTTCCTAGTGCATCAGGTAGGGAACGAGCACCGAATAATCTATCTAATTTTGTAGTAGCAAACCCAATGGCAGGGCTTCCCGGGACATTATGTGTTGTCTCGTTACCGGCATAGTAAAACCGCATTTCATCATCTTTTACTATAGGTTCCCTCATGTATATTTGTCCACCATCCCAATCATTTTCTTTACCCAAATCCAAAGGACTCTTCTGAGCATTTGTTGGTAAACGAAACCACTGATAAGCGTCATTGCTCCAGACCAATTCTGTTAATACCTTATCGGTTTTACTAGCATCATAAAGCTGTAGCAATCCAAAAAACAAATCTCCACTTCTAAAAACACTTGTGCCATAAAAATCGGTTACATCACCTTCTTCAGGAACCATTACGGTCTGTTCATGAGACCAATTCACTAAATCATCGCTCTCCACAACAGCAATACGTCGTCTATTCACATGTTTCAATCCCTCACCTGCATAGGCTTTTGGACGTACAAACACAAACCAACGATCACGAACTTCATCAAATACAAAATTGTTTCGTGTATCGCTGTGATACCATACCGCAGGGTTCTTGAAAGTGCTATTGAAAGTTTTTCCATCAGCAGAATACGACACGAATACTCCTCCGGCTTCATTATGGATGGCAACAAATTTATTCTCTGGTGAGTTTGATTTTGGATTAAACTCTACATCGATATCTTGGGTTTTCTCACGACCCAGTTTGATGAAATTGGTTTTTTTAAAGGATTCTCCTTTTCTGTCAAATACATCCAGTATCGGCTTTTCCCACTTAATTCCATCCGCTGATTCTGCATAACAGATATTATATGAAAAAGGAAGTTTGTTGTAATAGGAAGCAGAATCCCATACGAGGTACCACATTTTGTATAATTCATCTTGCGGATCAAACAGCACTGAACCGCCTAAAGTTCCAGATCCTTCCCAAGGGAGATCCTTCTCCATAACTGGATTTTCTTTATACTTTTCTAATGGAACAACAAACCGTTCTATATTCCATCTATCTTCAATTATGCGATCGTCTATTACAAAATACGGGCCCTTTGCAGGAAGTTTGCTGAGTTGTTTTTCAGATATTGGGACTTCCCAAGGTTTCACATCACTCTTTTGACCAAAGCCTTCTGTGAAAGTAAAAAGGTAAATAGCCAAACAACATAGTTTAAATGAATTCATATTTTGTGAGTTAGGTTTTGTATTAAGCTGGAGCGATTTTTTAGCTCGTACTCAAAAGTAAACGTTCTCTTGTACTAAGCAAGATTCTGTGATGAAAAAGCCTCAAAAATCCATGAATAAGAATTGTTTGCTATTCGATATTTGAAATGTCGAATAGGTATCATAGGATTTGCAGTCCGACTTTTTATATTTACAAATAGCTTTAGAATTACAAATTCTGAAGTGTTGGGTATTCATTTTAATAATGTTAATGAATAAATATAAATATATTCTTGTATTAATTATTGTCTCAATTTTGGTTCAGTTATTTGTGCAATACAATAGTTTAAAGGAAACCATAATCAACGTTCTTTTTCAATTTATTGCTTCCTGGTTATTGGGATATGGTTTCACTCAATTTTATAATAAATATTATAGCAGTTCTTATTTACAGTGGTGGGCTACATTTT
This sequence comes from Bacteroidia bacterium, assembly GCA_030426345.1. Classification (GTDB taxonomy): domain Bacteria; phylum Bacteroidota; class Bacteroidia; order Cytophagales; family Cyclobacteriaceae; genus JAAUQL01. The sequence continues at coordinate 92,169 of JAUHYU010000004.1, read as the reverse complement.
ATCTTATCATGGTAACGTTTGCCATTTTGGATACATTGATATTAAAGTAATTGTCTTTCTGTTTTAAACTTTTTTTGAGTTTGTAGCGCAGCTTCCCCTGTGCTGGTGCGAGCTTTTAGCTCGTACCCAAATCAAAAAAGCCCTTAAAATCCATGACTAAGAAAGTCTGCTTTTATAATCCTCATAGCCAAAAGACTTTACCAACTCGAACTCCCCAGATTGTTTGATGATGCCGATGGATGGCAATTGCACGCCGTTGAAGGTGTTAGTTTTTACCATCGTGTAGTGGATCATATCGTCAAAGATGATCTTGTCACCAACTTTGAGTTGCTCGTCAAAATGAAAATCTCCCATAAAATCTCCAGCCAGACAGGTGTGTCCGCCAAGACGATATCCATGGGTTTTAGATGCTTTTTCAACCTCTCCAAACACCGAAGGCCTGTAGGGCATCTCAAGGCAATCGGGCATATGGGCAGAAAATGAAACATCAAGCATGGCGTTGGAGATGCCATTGGCTATGGTGATGTCCTGAACGGTAGAAAGCAAATAGCCGGTTTGTAAACCTATCGCTTCTCCCGGCTCGGCAATCACATCGAGATCGAAATTTGATTTTAATTTATTAATTCGATCAACGAACAATTCCACATCATAATCTGTCCGGGTAAAATGATGACCTCCACCCATGTTAATCCAGGAGATTTGCTTCAGTTGCTTAGCGAATTTTTCTTCGATTACATCCAAAGTCCGAGCGAGTGTGTCAGAATTTTGCTCGCACAGCGAATGAAAATGAAGCCCTGTAACACCTTCAGGTAATTTGTCCGGAAGCTGGTTGATGGTGATCCCCAATCGGCTGCCGGGCACGCAGGGGTTGTACAGATCCGTTTCGATTTCTGCATATTCGGGATTGATGCGGAGAGCCACTTTCAAACCTTTATTTAGTGCAACTGAGCCAAACCGCTCGAACTGTCCCAGTGAGTTGAAAGTGATGTGGCTGCTGATATCTGTGATTTTTTCTATTTCACTCTCAAAATAAACAGGTGCACATAAGTGAGCTTTCTCGCCAAATTCTTCGTGGCAGAGCATTGCTTCGTGCAGCGAACTGGCGGTCGCTCCGTTCAGGTATTTTTTCAATAATGGAAATGTACTCCACATGGCATATCCTTTAAAAGCGCAAAGAATTTTGATGCCTGCTTTTTGTTGGATGTCGTGGAGCTTCTCCAGATTTCTAAACAACAACTTTTCGTCCAGAACAAAGCATGGAGATGGGATGCTTTCGGTATCGTAAGGAAAATTTGTTTTAGTCATAATCGGCGAAGGCAAGCGGTCCGTTGACCTTTTCATTCCACGGAAGGCCGTATCCACCGATTTCTTTCATAAACGGATCGGGATCCATTTCTTCAACATTAAAAACGCCTGCTTGTTTCCATTGACCGGTCATCATCATTTTTGCGCCAAGCATGGCCGGCACACCAGTCGTATAGGAAACTCCCTGACCACGAACATCTGACCATGCATCTTGGTGCAAGCAATTGTTCCAAACATAATAGGTAGTTTCTTTGTCATCTTTAATTCCTTTGATCTGGCAACCGATGGAGGTTTCGCCGCTATAATTTTCTCCAAGTTCAGATGGTTCGGGCAATACCGCCTTTAGGAATTGCAGCGGAACGATTTCTTTGCCTTCATACATGATCGGTTTGATGCTTGTCATGCCCACATTTTGCAAAACTTCCAGATGTCGGATATATGCCTCGCCAAAGGTCATCCAAAATCTAGCCCTCTTAAGCTTAGGAATGTTCTTCACCAATGATTCTAATTCCTCATGGTATAATAAGTAGGATTCTTTTGGGCCAATATTTGGATATTCGATCGGCTGATGGATGGAAAGTGGAGCAATTTCATGCCACGATCCATCTTTCCAATATTTTCCTTTTTGAGTGATTTCTCGGATGTTGATCTCAGGATTGAAGTTGGTGGCGAAGGCTTTACCATGATCACCCGCGTTGCAATCGACAATATCGAGGTAGTGGATTTCATCGAAGTGGTGTTTGAGCGCATAGGCTGTATATATTCCGGTGACACCGGGATCGAAACCACAGCCTAGTAAGGCCATGAGCCCAGCATCTTTGAATTTATTCTGATAGTCCCACTGCCATTTATATTCAAATTTTGCCTCGTCGATCGGCTCGTAGTTGGCCGTGTCGAGATAGTGCGTACCTGTGGCAAGGCAAGCATCCATGATCGTGAGATCCTGATAGGGAAGTGCGACATTTATCACCATGTCAGGTTCAAAACTGCGGAACAACTTTACAAGTTCATCAACGCTATCTGCATCGACTTGTGCTGTTGTGACATGGCTGGAGCCAATTTCTTGAGCAATAGCGTCGCATTTTGATTTCGTACGTGATGCTAACAAAATTTCTGAAAAGACTGCTTTTTCACGTGCGCATTTTTTGGCTACTACATTTCCAACCCCACCAGCTCCAATAATGATTAATTTTCCCATGGATTTCACTCACTTTGTTTGGGTGTAAAGAAACATATAGGAATTGAAATGTGAAAGAATATACGGATACTTTTAGGTTTGTTTTTTCTCGTAGGAGTATTGAACGTCTCTAATACGGAATATTTAAGAAACCCAGTTGCAAAGATATTGTACTTTGCCTAACTTTAAGGAAGAACCTTAACCCATTACATCTATGATAAATCGCAGATCTTTTCTTAAATCCGGCTCTCTGGCCATAGCAGCTTCCGCCGTTTCCGTTGCCGCTTGTGAGTCTGACAAACCGAAGAGTCAGATTGAGAATCCGGCTAAAGAAATTTCTAAAACCAGTAACGTAACACCTGAATGGCGCAATAAACAATCGGGCATGGCTTATCGGCAATTGGGCAATACAGGCCTGATGGTTTCAGAGATTCTGAATGGCGGCGATCCGGTTAGGTCAGACAATTACCTTCAGGTAGAAACGGCGATCGATCGGGGGCTCAATTATTTGGACATGGCCGCTGCTTATGGAGGTGGTGATTGTGAAGTAGCTTATAGTAAAGTTATCGACTCATCTGCTAAGCGTGAAAAGGTTTTTATGACCACTAAAGTGAGTAGTTTTGCCAATGTCAGAAGCCAGATGTACAAGGAAATATATGCTGGTTTGCCCGAAGGTAAAAAGGAAAAAATAAGAAAAAAGGCGGCGGAAATGCGTGCGGAACGAGGCGTGGATATTCCAGGCTATTATTTGACCTATTGGCCAGGGCAAGACAGATCGATGGATCCATCATACCTTTCCAACGCTATGGTGGCCGATTACGCACATCTCGTGGATGGGAGCCAGGCATTTAAGAAATTCATTATGGATTCCATTCATGGAAGCTTAAAACGGAGCAAACAAAAATACTTCGATATACTCATGTGCCCCCATGGAGCCAATTGTCCAGAAGAAGTGCAGATACCTGAAATTTACGATACTTTTGACGCTATAAAGAAAGAAGGGCTTGTGAGATTTTTGGGTGTCTCAACGCATAATGATCCAGCCGGCGTACTGCGGGCTGCGACCGCAACTGGAAAATACGATGTGGTGATGTGTGCATATAATGTTATCAACGGTGGATATATGTTTGAGGCTGTGAAGGAAGCTGCTAATGCCGGAGTAGGGGTGATCGCAATGAAAGCAGCCATGGCAGTAGCCACACATCATAAAAAATTACAGCCTGTACCGGAGTGGAGAATAAATAAAATTGATAGGATTATAGCGGGAGATATGAAACCGCCTATGAAAGCATATATGTGGGCACTCCAAAACCCTAATATCTCTGCGGTCATTTCCAATCTTTGGGACAATACCTTTGTAGAAGAAAACCTTAGTTTGGCCGGTAAAAAAGTAGAATTACAACCGGGCTAGAAATCAATATTTGTCGTATTTTCCATTGAGCCAAGCCCACAATCTCTTGATAGGATTTTTGTGTGGTGCAATAGTTTCTTTGCGCTTATTGTTCTGATGAGGTACTGATTTTTTCTTCTTTTTTTGAGGTTTAGGAGTGTGTTTTGGTTGGATATTTTCTTGATAGAATTTTTGCTTACGCCGTTTCTCTTCCCTTGCTTTCTTTTGCTGTTCGCGGCGTTTGTTTCTTTCTTCCTGCTTTAGTTTTTCATCAAAAGACAATGGTTGTCGACTTCGTCCTCTTTCGGTAAGTTTTTTACGGCGATTGTTTCGCTTATGAAGTGGTTTTTCCTTCACTTCTGATCCTGTATTATTTTCAGTAGAAGTAGTGGATTCCGAATCCTCTTCATGGATTTTAGAGGCTTTTTTTGGCTTTTCTGGGATGTCGATCTTGCCAACGACTTTGATGCCTTCCAGCTTTACCTTTTTGGCTTTTATATGTTCAATATTATCAGATTCACCGTTTTCCAAATCATCAACAGTACCTGTTTTTTTTGGCTCTTCTGGTTTTATTTCTTCTATTCCCTCCGATGTAGTTTCCTCTATTTCTACTTCAAGAATTTCAGTAGCAGCTTCAATTTTGGGTAATTCTTCCACTTCCGGTTTTTCTTCTATAACTGGTTCGGGCTCTATTTCTTTTTCAGTTGGTGTAACGTCGGGTTCTTCTATCAAAGCTTCCGGTTCTGCCTCGTTGGCTTCTTCCAGTTGCTCGGGCTGGTACTTTTCCAAAACAATATTTACTACCTCTTTTTCCAGTTTACTATGGAGTCCGTTGGTGATTTCAATTCCTTGTTCACTGAGGAATACGATGAGTTGTGTGGGGGTTTTATTTACTTTTCTTGCCAGAGTGGAGAGCCTCATTTTCATTTTTAGATTTTACTGGAAGCAAATATATGTGATTCCATATTTTTATGATAATATTGATCACATTCTTTACATAGACTATTTAATGTTTAATAAAACAATGGCTATTTGAATTTATGTCGGAAAACCTGATACATATTTCCAATAAACCATCGGAGCAAGTATTGGAATTATTGGAGGAAAACTGCATTGGAACCCCTGGCAAAAGTATGGTTTATAGGCAATCAGATGTGAGGGAAAAGGTGCTCTCCTTAGAAAATGCATACTTTGCAAACCTCTCTATTCGTGACCGTTTATATGGCACCATTTGCTTGTGTAAACGGGACGTGTACAATTTCAATAACAAGCATAAGGCCTTTTACTTACGGTATTTTACATTTAGAAAACAATTTAGGGCCGCTAATGCAGAAAGGAAATCACGGCAAACTGAAAGCAGAATAGGGTCTGCGGTGGAGGCATTGATGGAAGGGGATGGGCTCGAATTTCATGGAAATTTGATGCTTTATGCATACGTCGATCCCGGTAATATCAGGTCAAGGTATATTATAGAAGAGTTTGGATTCCAAAAAATTGGCAGCTTTCGGGTAATGTTATTTAGCAGGATTTTTCCCGTCAACCATAGCAATGTTAAAATTGCTGAGAATTCGCAACATGATTTTATAAGATCAGTGCTCAAGGATTCTTATAAAAACACTCAATTAGTGGTTTATGAAAATTTATTTAGACGAGGAAAATACTTCGTCTTGATGGATGGTGATCAAATTGTTTGCGGTGCGCAGGCTATTTCGGATCAGTGGGAAATACTGGAGATGCCGGGAGTAGGAGGTAAATTAATGATGAATTTTGTGCCAAAAATTCCATTACTCAACAGACTTTTTCATTCAGATTATAAGTTTATCTTTTTTGAATATGTGTTTTGCATGCCGGGATATGCCAAAAAATTAAAGGTTCTATTTGAAAGTGTTTTGGCACATTTTTCCGTTAATTCAGGTATTCTTTGTTTGGATAAAAAGTCTAAGATATATGACATGGTCAAGGCAAACCGAATAGGAATTTCGCACCTCTTACAAGGTGAAAAGGAAATCGATGTCGTTGTCAAAAGCTCGGATCAAAGCGTATTTCACGAAGAGTTACCTATACACGTATCAGGATTTGATGTACTATGATTTTAGCTTGGTATAATCTTGAATATTTTTATATTATAACATGATCACCATAGGAAGAAGGGATTTCATCAATCTACCGCAATTCGAGCTTACGAATATTGTGGCTAAAGTGGATACAGGAGCTTATGGATGTTCACTGCATTGCCATAAAATAGAAGTTGAGAACATTAATGGAGAGAAAACATTAAAGTTCAAATTGCTCGATCCCCAACATCCCGAATACGAAGATAAATATTATTACACCACTAATTTTACTGATAAACAGGTAAAAAATTCCGGTGGGCAAGTGGAACATCGATATGCCATAAAGACTAAAGTGCATATTTTCCATAAAACATATATTGTTGAATTTTCATTGGCAAATCGCAAAAAAATGAAATATCCGATTTTAATCGGGAGAAAGTTTTTGAGTAAAAAATTTATTGTCGATGTTTCGCGCAAAAATCTGTCCTTAGAAGTAAAAAATAAATAATTATGAAAATAGCGGTATTATCCCGAAATCAAAATTTGTATTCCACAAGACGACTCGTAGAAGCCATCCATCAACATGGGCATGAAAGCAAGGTGATAGATCACTTAAAGTGTGATTTGGTGATGGACGACGATGGGCCTTCTGTATATTATCAAGGTGTAAACCTGACTGACATAGATGCAGTGATTCCTAGGATTGGTGCATCTGTCACCTTCTACGGCACTGCCGTAGTTCGTCAATTTGAGATGAAAAAAGTATTTAGCGCATTGGACTCACTTGCAATTACCAGATCCCGGGATAAACTGCGCAGTCTACAGATTTTGTCCAGGTCAGGTGTGAAAATGCCAAAAACCGCCTTTACAAATTATAGTAAAGATGAAAATAAAGTTTTGAAGCATATTGGGCAGGCTCCTGTAGTGATTAAGTTGTTGGAAGGAACGCAGGGATTGGGTGTGGTTTTGGCTGAAACAAATAAAGCTGCCAAGTCGGTTGTTGAAGCATTTGAAAGCCTGAAAACCAGAGTTATTTTGCAGGAGTTCATTGAAGAGGCAGGTGGAGCAGACATCAGAGCATTTATCGTAAATGGAAAGATTGTAGGGGCGATGAAACGACAGGGAAAGGAAGGAGAATTTAGGTCAAATCTTCACAGAGGAGGGGAGGCGAAAATCATCAAGTTGTCTAGGGCTGAAAAATCAACTGCTTTGTTGGCTGCAAAGAGCATGGGCTTAGCTATTGCCGGAGTAGACATGCTTCAATCCAAGCGTGGCCCCATGGTATTGGAAGTCAATTCCTCGCCCGGATTGGAGGGGATTGAAAAAGCAACGGGAATAGATGTTGCTGGTGAAATCATACAATACGTAGAGCAAGGCGCATCAAAAAAGCGCATTCCAAAAGACAAAGTAAAAGCCTAAATGGAAATAAACGGAATTTCTATTGAACCGGGCGAGCAAAAGTCAATCGAAGTTAATATTGGACGCTTGCCTTCCCATGCATCTATCGATATTGTAATTCATGTAGCACGTGCTGTTGGCGACGGCCCAGTGTTGCTTTTGATGGGCGGTTTGCATGGTGATGAAATAAATGGGGTGGAGATCATCAGACGCATTATGGAAAGGAAGAAAAATATCCCTTCCAGAGGTACGGTTATCTGTATTCCTATTCTAAATATTTTTGGTTTTATCCACTTTTCTAGATATGTTCCTGATGGGAAAGATGTCAACCGATCATTTCCCGGAAATAAAAATGGATCGCTAGCTGCGCGTGTTGCTTATTATTTGATGAAAAATATTATTCCAATTATTGATTATGGAATTGATTTTCATACTGGGGGTGACGACAGGTTTAACTTCCCTCAAATCAGGAGCATGCTCAATGATAAAGTCAATATTAAGTTGGCAGAGGCATTTCACGCACCATTTACGTTGCACTCGCAGTACCGGCCAAAGTCATTGCGCCAATCTGCTGCTAAGCTTGGTAAGCATATTCTTGTTTATGAAGGAGGCGAATCTTCCAGATTTGATGAATATGCGATTGAGCAAGGGATACATGGTACGATGCGCTTCATGAATTATCTAAATATGTCCAAATCAAACCCTCAACCACAATATGAAAATATAGTTATCCGAAGATCGTCATGGATCAGGGCAAAAAATTCGGGCATGTTTTTGTCGAAGGTGAAATGTGGTGAATTTGTAAACAAAAATCAGGTCGTAGGTCATATCAACGACCCATTTGGAGAGATGAACCAAACAATAAAGACTCGGCTTTCAGGAAATATAATTGGATTGAATAATAATCCTCTAGTGCATCAGGGAGACGCTCTGATGCATATAGGCATTGTAAATTGAAACTATAAAATGGAATCCAAGTTTAGTTTTCTATATGTACAATTAAATTAATTAAGAATGAGATCAATTGAGAACAAAACGGCACTTATAACAGGAGGAACAAAAGGGATAGGCTACGGTATTGCAGCATCGATGCTGCAGGAAAATATGAAAGTTGCTATTACCGGACGCACAGAAGATGGAGTACAAAAAGCCATAGGTTCATTGCGAGAAATAGGTAGGGGTGAAGTAATGGGAATTGTTTCGGATGTGAGGAATGCCCCATCCATCGAACAAGCAGTAGATGATGTGCTCAATACATGGAACAAGCTAGATGTACTAATAGCCAACGCAGGTGTTGGACATTTCGGTTCCATCATCGACTTAACCTCGGAACAATGGAATGAAACAATAGACATAAACTTAACGGGTGTATTTAATAGTGTGAAGGCATCAATTCCAGCCTTGAAAGACTCTAAAGGCTATATTTTTACCATAGCTAGTTTGGCCGGTGCTAATTTCTTTGCAGGAGGTTCTGCCTATAATGCTAGTAAATTTGGATTGGTGGGGTTTACACAGGCCATGATGCTGGACCTCAGACATGAAGGTATAAATGTGAGCACAATCATGCCGGGATCTGTGTCAACCTATTTTAACAATCACACTCCCAATGAAAACGATGGCTGGAAAATCCAGATTGAGGATTTGGGCGAGTTGGTTGTCGATCTGCTCCAACTTGACCGGAGAACGCTTCCATCTAAAATTGAAGTTAGGCCAAGTCAACCTCCAAAGAAATAGTATTGATCAATCATCAAGAAAAGCCTGATTTTTCCATGGAAAAATCAGGCTTTTTTGTACGGGACACTCCTTAGTTTTATCAGACTTGATTCAATAATGACTGGAATTTATTTCTCTTAAAAATTATGGATTTTTGATGCTTTTGGCGGAGAAAACTAGGCATTGGGGATTGATTTTTATTTCTTTTTTCGGAACAATTTCTTTAAGCCCTTGAATAGTCCTTTGTCTTCATCCTTTGGAACAGGTTTTTTGGAGTATTTCTTGATTTCCTTTGCTTCCATTTCTTCCTTCCCATCCCTTTTGATTTTTTTGCCAAATAGCATTTCCCAAAAATCTGCATCCTCTTTGAACGGATCGCAATCCAATTTTTCTACAATGGATGCTGGGGGATAAGGGAATTTGGCTTGAGCCAATTGTTTGAAATTAGTGTCCCGATTGATAGATTGCTGAAAAAGAGCATAGGCTGGCAATGCCATATTTGCGCCTTGACCAAGTGCTGTGGTCCTAAAATGAATGTCTGGGTATTCGCCACCAACCCATACTCCAGTAACCAGTTTTGGCGTCATGGCCATGAACCAGCCATCAGCGTTAGATTGTGTAGTGCCGGTTTTTCCCGCGATGTCATTCGGTAATTTGTATGTACTTCTAAGCCTAACTGCCGTGCCGGAATTGACAACATTTTTTAGCATTTCAATGATCATTTGACTTGTAGCAAGCGACATTGCCTGCTGGGTCATGGATTTTGGATGCTTCCAAATCACCCTACCATTATGATCTTCGATGCGGTCTATAAAATAAGGGTCGATTCTTTTGCCCCTGTTTGCAAAGGCGGTATAGGCACTTACCATTTCAATAAGCGAGATGCTTGGCGTACCGAGAGCAATCGATGGGACTTCGGGTATATCACTCTTGATACCCATGTTTTTCGCGAGCCTAACCGTGTTATCAATTCCAGCTTTTTCAAGTACCTTCACAGAAACCGTATTGACTGATTCTGTAAGCGCACCTTCGAGGGAGTATTTGCCTTCATATTTATTGTTGGAATTACCGGGCTTCCATTCCTTGTCTTTTTCCTGGTAGGAATCTTGCTCCGCTTTTATATAGTCACACGGAGAAATTCCTTGTTCTAATGCTGAGGCATAGACAATTGGTTTGAAGATAGAACCAACCTGCCTCCTAGAGTATTGATTTACATGATCGTATTTAAAAAAACGATGATTTATTCCTCCGACCCAAGTTTTTATTTTACCTGAATTTGGCTCAATTGATAGAAATCCAATATTGAGAAACCGCAAATAAAACTTTATAGAATCCATGGAACTCATCTGTATGTTTTCTTTTCCATTCCATGAATATACTTCCATTTCCTTTTTCAGGTTTAAAAGCAAATTGACGGAATCCGAGGAAAGGCCGCTCTCCTTAAGTTGTTGGTATGCCGTGCTTTGATTGATCGCTCTGTCCATGATATTGTCATTTTTTTCCCATGGTTTATTTCTACCTGTCCAATGCGTATCAAAGGTATTTTGGAGCTGTCGCATGTGGCGATAAACTGCTCGCTCTGCATGAGTCTGTAATCTGGAATCCAGCGTTGTATATATCTTTAGCCCATCAGTATATAAGTTGAAACTTTCGCCAAGACTATCGGAAATATGCGGAATGAGCTTTCTGAGCGCAAGACGAACATGCTCTCTAAAATAGGGTGCAAGTCCATCATTTTGATCTACTTTATAATAATTCAATTCCAAAGGTAAGGCTTGCAATGAATCCAGTTTGCTACTCGTGATGCTATCCTTTTTTGCTAATTGGCCCAGCACGACATTTCTTCTTTCTTTAGATCTTTCAGGATTATTTTTTGGATTATAATAAGTAGTCGCCTTGAGCATTCCGACCAAAGTCGCTCCTTCCTGAAGATTAAGGTTGTTGGCGGATTTATGAAAATAACGTTGGCTAGCTGCCTCGATGCCAAACAGGTTTTCACCAAACGGAACGGTATTTAAATAAAGAGTCAGTATTTCTTCCTTGCTATAAATATCTTCCAACTCAGAGGCAATAAGCATCTCCCTGAATTTGGTGATTATCATGGAGAAAAATGAATATTCTTGCCTGTGATATATGTTTTTTGCCAATTGCTGAGTAATGGTTGAACCACCTCCAGAACTTCTGTCACCCATTATTAATGTCTTGAAAAATACGCGGACAAGACTTTTGAAATCTATTCCATGATGCTCAAAAAATCTCGCATCCTCTGTTGCTATCAGGGATTCAATAACATTTGGAGAAATCTGATCATATTCTAGGATGGTGCGGTTTTGGATAAAGTACCGCCCGAGCATTTTTCCATCATCACTGTAAACTTCAGAGGCCTCAAAATTTTTAATTTTCCCCAATTGCTCCTTATCTGGTAGCTTACCTATAACACCCGTCTTAATGGAAAAAAGTAATATTAGGGGAAGGCAGATCAGTCCCAATAGCAAATAGGCAGTGATTTTTAGCAGCCCTCTTTTTAGGCTGTTTTTATGGTTGAGCGGCTTTTTTTTCTTTGGTTTCAATACACCTGAATTTTACACAAAGTAACGTCTATGGCAGCATTTTATCAAATGAATATGTACTATGTGGATTTTTTATAGTGAAATAATGTGTTAGCTGCCTGAGCCCCTCGGTATGCATAATCAGTAGTTATCCATTCTAAAGCCATCATTTTTCCATGAATAAATCATAGATTCCTAGTTTAATTCTTTTCCCTTCTGATAAATAGCTATTTTTATATTAACCTTTATGCCCGATTATTATGGCTAAACCTTTAACCCTTTCATCAAAATTAATCACCGATTTACTTTTTGTAGTTATCCTTACCATTTTATCAGCCTTGCCATACAAATCGAATGGCCAAATATTTGAATTTTATCAAAAAGATACCACAGACCAAAATCATCATTATCCAAGATATTCATTTTTGGAATTAAAAATACACTACGGAGCGCACCTTCCCACCGGTGTGGATGAATTACAAAACACCGTTGAATCCAATCCTTTTACTGCCACCGAGATAAGATTGGGATGGAAAGGGTATGGTCGTAGAATGTGGCATCAATTGTATAGCTATCCCACATATGGAGTTGGACTGTACCAAGCCACATTTGTACCTCAAGAAAGTATATTAGGTAATCCAAGTGCTATTTATGGTTTTTTCAATGCGCCAATAAAACGATGGAAGAATAGTGCTATAAACTATGATGTTGGTGCCGGGCTTTCTTATAATTTTATCGGATATGACCCGGAAAGTAATCCGAGTCAAAGAGCCATTGGTTCTGAATTCAATGTGTATTTTAATGTACAATTTGAATATGAATTTCTACTATCGAAAAGAATGGACATGGCCGTGGGTTTTGATTTCACTCATTTTTCTAATGGAAGATCCAGAACACCAAATAAAGGGGTAAATCTGGTTTCACTTAGTACTGGGATAAAATATAATCAGTACCCATATATCAAAAAACAAGGCAGACAAAAGGGTGCTCCTTTAAGACCTGATTTTATTGATCAAAAACTACCGGAATTCCATGGATTTTGGGAGTTTTATTTATTCGTAAATGGGGGAATAGCAACCTCAAGTGATAATATTCAAAATCGGGAATTGTATTATGGGGCTGGATCCATTGGAGTAGATGTGGGCAGGCACCTTGGGTATATTTCCAAAATCGTTCTTGGGTTTGATTATTTTTATGATGGCTCTCTTCAGGAAGAATATGCGGAGGATTATGGAGGAATAGATAATGTTCCTACATCTCTATTATCGTATCCTGGGGTGCATATTGGGCATGAGTTGATGTTTTATCGTTTTGCATTGATCACGCACTATGGACACACTTTTAAAAAAATAAAGGGAAGAGGAAATTGGTATTTGCGCGTTGGATTAAAATATGATCTTGGGAAGCATTTCTTTACGCGAGTTACCTTAAAAACTCCCGGTGGGTTTGAGGCGGATTTTATTGAATGGGGTGTAGGGTTTACTTTTTACTCCAAGAAGAGATACTTGAATTAATTAAATATATTAGAACTAGAAGATTGACTGAAACCGAATATTGTCTGCTCGTTTGTTATAGAAGAGACTTCCGTTGATTTTTTTGGTGAATGGATATAACCCATTAATAATGCCGTTACAATTATTGATAACCTGATAGAATTAACTAATAATTTTTGATCGATTAACACTTCAAGCTTGCTTTTTAAAGAATTCATACACTTATTTTTCGAATTATATATCGTTGTATATCCTATAATTAGCAAAGGTAACCTTGTAAAATTAAATAAATTATAAAATAAGTGCAATTATATTCATGAGCAGAAAAGCTACGCAGGAACTTTAGCATATTCATTGGTAGGGGTATTCAATTTTGATTTTATTTCCTTTTGCAAATAAAGCCAAGTTACTAAAGCTGAAAGTCCATCTGCAATTGGAAAAGAATACCATATCCCATTCACACCTATAAATTCCGGTAAGATTAGGACTAAAGGAACAAGGAAAAATCCCTGCTTGGTTAGTGTAAGAAGCAGGGCAGGGAGCGCCTTGCCAATGGCTTGAAAGTACCCTGCCCCAACCATTTGAATTGCAATAAGTGGGGACATCATAAAAACAAATACCAATGCATAGGAGCTATCGCGAATCAATTCTTGGTCGATGGTGAATGCAGCAACTACCTTGTCGGAAAAAACAAAAATGACTATAAAGATAATTGTGGCCAGCACCATGGCATAGCGAATAGATATGCTAATGCTCAACTTGACGCGACTTACATTATTAGCACCATAATTGAATCCGGCAATTGGTAAAAACCCTTGAACAATGCCAATAACGGGGAAAAGGGCAAACATCATTACACGATTTACAATACCATAAATTACAATACCCATTTCCCCTGCATAAGTATATAAAGTATGATTGAGCACTACGATCAATAAGCTTATGGAACTTTGCCTTGCTAGAGTGATACTACCAATGGAAAAAATTTCGCGGATCAAGGGAAATTCTATCTTAAAGTATCTGAATATGAATTTTATCTCACTATCTCCTTTTAAGAAGAAATATAGAGCATAAGCCGCACTGAGTACGTAAGATATCGTTGTGGCCCATGCTGCTCCGGCAAGTCCCATATCAAAATAAATGATAAAAATTGGATCAAGTATTATGTTGATAATTGCAGGAATTACCATAATCAACATTGCAGCTTTAGGTCTTCCCTGAGCTCTGATTACATTATTTGACATCATGGACCAAGCCAAGAAGGGAATGCCTAATAAAAGGACTTCAAAATACTCTTTGGCAAAAGGGAGTATATCTCCCTTCCCCCCGAACAATTTTAAGATGCTATCTTCTAATACAAATCCTAGCACCACTAAAATAATTGCCAACTGAAGGGTAGAATTGACCATATTGCCAAAGGTCTTAAGTGCTTTTTTTCGATCACGACTGCCTAATGCCCTAGATATGATCGATGCTCCTCCAACACCAATGGCCATTCCAATTGAGGAAATCAAAAACGTAATTGGCATTACCACCGTGATAGCCCCTATTGCCAAAGGGCCAATCCAATGTCCTACATAGATGGTATCTACAATGGAATATATAGACATAATCAAAAAACCAACGGACGCAGGAACCGATTGCTTAATAAGCAGCTTACTGATTTTTTCCGTACCGAGTTCCTGGGAGCTTTGGGACATATTTTGATTATTCACGTTTAGAGTTGGGGAAGCAACTTACTAAAAACGGTTAAGTTCTTTCAATAGTTTGGTGATTATGAGAAATACCTTTTATAAATGGAACAAAATGGTTTAACAGATATTACCTAGAATGGTACCGCAAGTATATAGATGGAATTAGGAGGATTATTTATTCCGCTTTGTTCATTTGGCCTGTTAACGTACCGGATACGCTCCAGTGGCTAAAACTACCGCCTTCGTCCTCTCCTTGATCGATCACTACTTTTAGGGTATGTTGGCCTTCTTGCAGTCGATCCAAAGGGATAAGATATGGCGGTGTTAATGTGGCCGGACACCAGTTGGATCTGCTGAGGTCACTGGAAGACATCCCATTGCCGAAATTACCAGACGCAGGATTGTATAACCTATAAGTAGCGCAATCTGTACGCCATGGCACAACGGTAAAAACTTTGACACCGTCTATAAAAACCTGATTTAGTTTAGGTACGAATTCATCGCCCTGTCCCCATCCACCATGACCTGTTGAGGTAAATAGAAGTTGCAAATCGTCGATATTTCCATGAAGGTCAAAAGTAGCTTTCAGTGTATCAGTTTTAAACAACCTACCATAATTCTGCCCTGACATTTCCAGGATATTAACTGTGTTAAAAATTGGTTTTACCCATTGTATAGCCATCTTTTCTTCGTCTCCAAATGATGGATAGAAATCAAATTCTAAACTTACCTTATGGCCTCCCTTGTCATAATTTCCTATAAATACACCGACCCAAATTTCATCAACATCACCCGGTATCACCGATGTGACTTCTTGTTTATATTCAGCGGCATCTTTCCAGGGATAATTATTGATTACACGACGGGTATTAAAATCTCGTACACCAAAAGATGTAAAAAATCGCATGATCTCAATGGGCGTATCGAAAGTATCATTGCTTACAATGCCTTGATATTTTTTATCGGCATTGTCTGTATATACAGGAAGCCTATCTAAACCATATTGCAGAGCATCTAAAATGGATGATTTTTCCTCAGTTGGTGAAACAATAAAAACAGACCCCGTTCTGTCGTAAGCATCTCCATTGGACCAAGATGTCAATTTGGCGAAAACTCGTGCTCCTTTTTCATGGATTTCAGGTAGTTTTATTTTCTTTAGTGTGATTGTCCCTTTTAAAAAATGATACACAGTAGATGTATCGGTATCATTGGTTTTTGTAGGTTTGATAGCGTTGTCAAAGTTTATGGTTTCTTCATTAAATATTTTGAGTGTCACATATCTAGATTTTATTTTCAACTCTTCCAATTCAGGAATTGATATTTCCTTGGCTATCTCATACGGATATTCGGGAATAGACTCTTCTGTTATTTCTTCTATCGAATCGGCCAAGATGGTGCGGTTGCCGTTGATTACAATTTTCAAAGCCAATACCTTATTACCTGGAAGGTAAGCACTGTATGGCGATCCTTTGGCTCCGGTTTGTTCGGTAAACCATACTTCTATTTTATTCGAGAATGAAAAGAACCACGCATAATCGCATATATAGCCCATGATGGTATCCTGATTGTTTTTGAATTCCGGCTTGGTGAGGGTTTCAAAAGGAGTATTTGCTTTGTAGAGTTCTCCATTATATTTTAAGATTGTCACGTTTTGCTTTCTGCTAAAATCCATAAATTGGCGAATTTTAGCGTCATCCTTATCAAGATATGCTATTTGATTGTGGTAAATCAAGGTTATCTCAGAATTAGGAATAACTTTGCCATTATTGATTCTGTTGTAGGTGACTTTTATAGGATTGCTGCCCAAAACCTCAAGAGCCATTGCAGAAAATAAGTATGCAAAAAGCATACATTTTAGAGCTGTTTTGTTATTCATTTTGGTAATTGGTTATGCGCTGCATAAGTGAAAAAAGCCTAGAATGTTCTTGAGTTGGTTAAATTAATTATCACTCAATAGTAAATTAGACTGGGCTTTTGTCCAATCTGTAAGCGTTTTTATTTCCTCGTCGCTAAGCGCAGCATCTCTATGAATTACGGTATAAATTTTCATGGGCATTTCCCTTTCCTCAACCAATTCAGCAATCTCTTTGAAGTATTTTACTTTTTTTCTTTTGCTCAAATCAGACCAGTCAGAGAAATTGAGTTCTTCCCGACCTTCTCGGGTATCTTTGGCCACCAACCATGACGATGGAGCCACTTTGGAATACCACGGATAAACGGTCTGGTTAGAATGGCAGTCGTAGCATGCTTTGTGCAAAATTATTTTAACATCGTCAGTAACATCTTGGGTTTTTGAGATATCTTTGGAAAGGTCTGGGTTGTTTTTGGGAAGTGCTGACGGAATAAGTTGGATGCCAATCAAAATCACAACAATTACAATGATGAAGATTTTTAGCGATTTCATAGTATTAAACTTTGCAGGAATGGATTCAGAAAATAATTACTGTTTTTTTATCAGCAAAAGTATAAAAAAAATGGCCTCATTTTAGAGGCCATTCACATTATTTTAAAAGCTTGTCAGCTTCCTTTTCTGCCCATTTGATCAGGGCTGCATATTCCTTCTCTGTGGGTTTAACTTCAGGTTTTTTCTCCAAAAACTTTTTTGGAGGCATTTCTTGCTCCTCCGCGACTTCGATGATTTCATCAAAGATAGAAACCAAATCTTCCTTGCTGTATTCTTGCATCTTGTCCCATCGTAGTTTGTCCTTTGCTTTGTCGGATTTGCCGTCTGCGCTATGACAGCCATAGCATGATTTGTCAATAACAGCCTGCACCTTTTTTGGTATTTTTACCGCCACTTCAGTATCCTCTGTCGTTGAATTGTCTTTTTTCACGGTATTCATTTGCAAAAATGTTGCTGATACAAATGCTGCAGCAACTAATAGTACTCCGGATTTTTTCATTACAATGTGTTTAGTGGTTAATACTTAGGTAAAATAGATAATGTGATTCTAAAAATAAATGAAAACTGGAAATAACTATCATTATAGTCGAATTTTTTTTTAGAACCACTTATAAAAATTTCTAATAATTAAAATTATCAGGTAATATACAGATCAAACTTTTATGTTTGCAAGCCAATTAATTTCATGAAATGGATAAAGTAGTTTTGGTCACTGGTGCCTCATCAGGAATCGGTCTAGCGATAGCAACATATTTAGCTAAAAAAGGCAATAAGGTTTATGGAGGCAGCAGGACTGCTCCACAAAACAGTGATTTTTACTCTCTAAAAATTGATGTGACAAAGGACGAAAGTGTAGAAAAGGCAATAAATTCCATTATAGCAAATGAGGGTAGGATTGATGTATTGATCAACAATGCCGGAGTGGGATCTGCGGGTGCTGTGGAGACCACGCCAATCGCTGATGTGCAAAAGTCATTTGATGTAAATTTTTATGGCGTGTTGCGTGTCACGCAAATGGTATTGCCTCATATGAGGGAGCAAAACTATGGCCGGATTATTAACATGAGTACGCTGGGATCCATGATCGGTTTGCCTTTTAGGGCATTTTATAGTTCTAGTAAAGGAGCCATGGATTTGGTGACTGAGACGCTGCGCATGGAGGTGGAGCGGTTTGGTATTCAGGCTTGTACGATTCATCCTGGAGAAGTGATGACAGACATAGCGAGCCATCGTGTCGTATCGCAGAAAGAAGACGATCCCGCTTACGGCAAAACGTTTCGAGCAGTATTTGACCAATTGGATGCCTCAGTCGATCATGGAATTAACCCTGAAACTTTTGGGCCATTGGTTGCAAAAATAATTACTTCAAAGAAGTTAAAGAGGAATTATTATCTGGGGTCTTTCAATGAAGTTTTAGGGCTTAAATTGAAAAAATATCTTCCTTATTATCTTTATGAAAGAATTTTACGCGCTTATTTCAAGAGCTGATACAGAATTAATTAGTCCCGACTTCTACCACTAGCGGTGAAGCAATCCTTGTCGAAAAGTCGGCTAAATATGCATCAAATCCATCAGGTAAACTGTATTGATTGGCTTTCTTCCACGCGAAACCAGCATAGTAAACAACCTCTGGTGCTGGCTTGCAAACGACCAAAAGGTTACTGAGATCTGGGTCATCGACACGATGATCGATAAATTCTGTAATCAGTGCAGGATCGACAACAATCGCCGTTGAAATTTCGGAGTCATCAATTGGTTCCATGTATCTGAACCAACCCTTTTTTTCATCTGAAGCAACATTTCCTACTTTTTCGTGAAGCGTGATACCAAGAGTGATGTTGGGCAATTCTTTATAATTATCAAGGATCAGTGTGTTTTTATAAAGGTTTTCTCCCAGATCTATGGATATCCGTTTTACTTCCTGAACGGGTAAACCATCTGCATCCCATGTGCCATAGTTCAATTCAAATATAGTCCGGATCGGGCCATTGGCGATGATTTCCCAGCTTTCAAAATTTTTAGAGGCCAATAAAGTGTCATTTTTCCATATACCCGTACCACCTGTGCCGCGGCTCGCTCCAACATGATAATTGTCCAGCCCTTCGCCATGATCCTTATGGTAGGATTTACCATCTTCCAAATCTTCTTTGTACCACTTATTGACAATGGGATAATCCACTCTTTTTAGCCAACAATCGATTCCGCTTGATAACGTGCCGCCTTTAGATCCTGATTCAGTTAATCTCTGTGCCTCAGGGCCATATGTCCTGAAAGCTACCTTGTCATTTTCCCAAGCAAAGTCATCGATCCGCTCAGGGACGAATCTGGCAAATGTGCTGATTTCGGAAGTTGGAATTTGTTCATTCTCCTTTTTAATTTCGATATGAAAATGTTTTTGCTCGTTAGCTCCGAAACTACTTTGAAAAATCAGCTGATCCGGTTTTTTATCTCCATCGAGATCGATTAATTGGCTGCGCAATGCCTTGTTAGTTTTGGCATCTTTCACAATTAGTTGCTCAGCCTTGTGGCCGGTGAGTATTGAGGATAAATCGGAGATTGCTATTTCTATTGTTTCGCTTTTTCGATCTTTGTCCAGATTATTGGTGACGTTTACTTCTACTGCTGTTGGATTTTGTGATGTGCAAGAGAGGAAACCGAGAACGGATAAACCCAGAATAAATAATCGCATTGAGTCCATAATAGCGTTGTGTTTTTTTTAGTAGCTAAATTTAAACTTTTGAAGGTAATAAATAATTGCGTCAAGGTGAATAAAAATTATGTTTTACCATCTGATCCGCAACGTGGTCATTTTGCATTAAATCCATTGTTTTTCCATGAAAGGCATATCATAAATGAATGACAATTTCGGGCAAGAGGTTATTGAATATTTAAAGAAAGAAAACCATGGAAAACCCATGGTTTTGAACGGCAAGATTGCTTCAGAGCAAGTGGTGGATGTTCTGTTGCCTGAAGTAAATTGTGGAATAAAATTTCACTATGTTGGAGAAAAAACCTCTGCTGAGGATTTGTGTGAGAAACCTGATGGGTTGAAAATTGTGCATCTTTGGGAAGATCATTGGATTTTTAATCGGGAAAAGATCACGTCTAAGATGAGTTCTCTGTTGGGAAATACCCATAAAATCCACGGCCGTGAAACAAAAATTGCCCCGTTAGATAATGCCCGACTCATGGATTTCTTGGCCTTTAATCATCTAAATATGCCCTTCAAGGCCAAATATAAGTTTGGGCTATTCCATGAAAATGAATTAGTGGCGGCGATGTCGTTTAGCAAAAGCAGGGAAATAATTAGAGATGGAATCGTTTATGATTCTTATGAATTGCAACATTTTTGTAACAAACTGAATACTACAGTGGTGGGTGGTTTTTCCAAATTATTGAAGCAATTTATAAAACAGCAAAATCCGGACGACATCATGACTTACATCGATGCAGACTGGTCAGCAAAGAATTCTTGGAGCAATTTGGGTTTTGAGTTGGTGGACAAGTTGGCTTCGATGTCTTTTTGGCTCGATCCCAAAACAGGTACACGCCAATCCCCTCATTTTATACTGAAAAAGCATTCAAAATCCATGGATGATATTTCTACTCCTGCCGCTAAAATGAACTTTCTTGATCTTCATGGATTTATAGAGGTTTTTAACTCTGGGAGTTATAAATATTTGATGAAGCGGAAGTGAGCAGTCATTAACTTTTTCCAGAAGTTGCTTCAAAGATGATTCTACAAGCATTGCCACGGGTCATTATTGAATCAGAAGGAATATTTAACCTATCAATCAATTGCAATATTTTTCCCAAGTCAACATCTGATTCGGCTAAAACTTCGCTGAGTTGTTTTGCAAATAATTGGGCTGTAACCGGACTTCCTCCTTGCTGTTCCGCATGTAATACATCTCTAGCATCAGATGTTGGGTCAGATGATTGATTGTTTACCCATTTCTTCAGATTGGCTATCCAAGTGTTAGCAACCGTTGAAGTCAGGTGTTCATTGGGTTGCGCCTCATAAGATCCAAAGAAACCCTGTGTGCCAAGATACTGGATTGCCGGATACCATGAAGCATATTCCAGTCCTTCCAAATCATTGAAAAATGACAGCATAATGCGTTTTTTAGCCAGCAAGCGAACCAATTTATTACTGTCAACTTGAGAAGGCGACATCTGGCTTTTAATGGCCAAAGATGCAGCATAGCCGGCTGCTTCTCCAATACTCATCCAAGTGGGTTCTAAGCGGATAGTTCCCCAGCCGATATGAGAAGCAGAGAGACAGACCGGTACGATCAAATTATCAAGATCCTCCGGGAAAATTGTACCCAAAGGTATTTGGCCTGGAAAAGTCTTGTTTTTTAACATCACTTCACCTTCCTTTTTACTTCCTTTAATGGTTTGATCTGTACACGCGTGGGAATCCATAAACCATTCTGTGATACTGATGCTATCCCCGTGAATAGGAGCTCTATTCAATCCTTTTGTGAGCTTGGCATCATTTTCTGTAAAGACAGATCGTCCAATAATTCTTCGTCCTTCCCGAACATAAATTTCATAAGGTAGATGTCCATTATCCTGATATTCGTTTTTTGACAATCCGAATTGCTTCCAATATTCTCTTCCTTCTTTGGTTACAGAGGGATCGTTTTGATTAAAATAAAGCACGCCTAAAGTCACCTCCCGGAATTTTTCGGTGATCCGCTGTCTTTCCTCCCAATCTCCTTCGATGTATTTATTCTGTTCACCGACTAATTCGGGTTCGTTCCAGCTAGTTTTTAGATTGGGAATATCCAATCCCGCATCTAATTTCTCATGGAAAGTTTTTCGAATATATGTAGGATCATAGTTTTTGGGTTTTTTAGGTATAATTCTATTCTTGGGGTCATTAGTAAGAGTCGTACGAATATTATAAGCCTGAATTGCATCATGAGCTTCGCCGCTGCTTTCTGGCTTGATGAGTCCAGACCATGCTTTATATCTAAATAGATTTAGTTTGCCGACATTTTCAAGTTGTGCTTCATCAATCTGTCCTTTTGGTGGCCAGTAGTCCTTTTGCATATATGCAACACCAGCGTGTTCCTCTCCAAATTCCTTACTTGATTCTCTTCCTAATCGATATTTTATTCCCGATACTGCGGCTAAATCTCCCTCATAGGAACAATCTGCGAAGATATCGCTCCTTACGCTGATCGTTTCTTGTTCATGTTTTTTACGAAAAGTAATATTACTTAACCGACGATTTCTTGTTTCGGTGCTTTCAGGATAATAGCCTTTTAAAATGGTGATTTTGGATTCCCTTTTTAGCATTTCGGTTATTATTTGCTCAGCTACATGCGATTCAAACCGGGTTTTTGGAAAGCCTGGATTAGATTCCTGATACTGTGCTGAATTATATCCGTATTTTGATCTATAATAGTCATAAATGTTGTATCGAAACTCATCATAGATAGGAGACCTTGAGCCATTGTAAAGGGTATCCATTGTGCCGAGTCCGTTCACAAACATCCCGCCCAAATGTTGGTTATGGTTCACAATCAATACTTCCAAGCCTTCTCTTGCTGCCCGAATCGCGCACGATATTCCTCCAGGCGTACCACCATAAATAATCAGATTATAGCTTGATTTGATGGTTTTATCATGGATTTGCTTTGCTGGTGTACTGTTAAGACTAGCTAATGGAACAATTGGCAAAAGCCCTAACAACTTAATCGTCTCGCGTCGTTTCATTTTTTTACTTCAAATAATATGAGAGTATTGCAACCAAAGGCAGGATTTTATTACCCCAAGTCTTGCCTCGGAATTACAATTTTTTTACTCGAAATCGGAAGATAACAAAGAAATGTAAAAAAGTCATAATGTGAGTGTTTTGCTGTGTCATGTTGTCTGTGCAATAAAACATCATCGGTTTGTGATATATGATGAAGTAGATAAAATGATGTGGGAAGGCGTCGTGTTTCGATGTCCCATCAATTTTTTAGTAGTAGTGAAAGATTCCGATCGCAGTGTACAATTTAACTTTGTATCAACATTTTATTGCAAGTCAAAAACCTGAAGCGCAAATACCCACGCATTATTGTAAGAAGCATCAAAAATCCATGGATGATATTTCAAGCCATGATGATAAAAAAACTAAAAATTCATGGATTTAAAGAGGTTTTAAACCCTGAAAGTTACGGATATGTATTGAAGAGGGTAGGTGTGAGTTGTTGATATGAAAAAAGGGAAGCATGTTGTTTGCTCCCCTTTTTTTATTCTATTCAATAGTTATCGCAATAACCACATTTCAGACCATTGATCATTCGTCGCTGGTTGAAGTTTACTTATTGCCCCAAGCATATTCACATCGTTATATGGATCGTCATACGCAAACCTTTTAGGTATATCCTGACCTTTAGTTCCAGCAATGATATTACTCGTTAGGTTAGGAAATCCAGTTCTTCTCCAGTCAAACCACGACTCCGGCATCAACCATAGAGCAATCCATTTCTGGTTAATAATTGGCTCCAACTTGTCAGCCGCATTATCATATATCATCTGGGTATTAGCCAAATAAGCATTTTTGTCAAATCCAATCAGTTCATTATTTGCAGCGTCATATACCGACGATGGTGCTCCATCTGCAATTGCATACTGATCAAAAGAATTTTCAATGCCACTTTCATAGTAGTCATAAGCATCACCAGTGATCCATCCACGAACACTCGCCTCAGCTAAAATAAAGTTGACTTCTGCGCTATTCATGAAAACCGACCTAACCAAGTCATTTGAGTTTTCAGCATACATGTCAGCCAAATAAGATGCATGTGGGTTTGCTGCCCCTCCTAGATATATATTCTCATCTAATGCCAATATCATATCCCGATAGTCATTCACCGTACCTCCTAAGTTAAAATCATTTGGTGAAGTAAGTGCAACTGCTAACCCAACGTACAATGATGTGTTAATATCGTTTTCTAAATTGTCGTCACTATTTATAGCATCGATATCTAAATCCGTGTAGCGCTTAACAACACCATCCTCCATCACTATTTCATTGGAGGCTCCTTGCTTCAGCTGAACATCAACCGGCCTAACCCAAGTAGTCAATCGTGGATCATTTAAGGAGATAAGCTCATTAACAATAGTTGAAGAAGGTTTCCTACGATAAAATTCCGAACGGAAGCTATATTCCAATGGGCCTCCTGGCCAGCTGTTTACATTGTCAGTACCAACAAATGCAACTGTTGCGTTGTCATCGTTGTCGGACATGATTGGATATTGGTTCTGATCATTGACAATCGTACTGATCTCCGTAGCAGGATTTATATCAATTCCTGTTTTCTCAGATAATCGCATATAATACCGTAACCTCAATGAGTTGGCAAACTTTCTCCATTTCATTCCATCACCGTTGAATACTACGTCAGCATCTACAGCACTATTTACAACTGTTACGCTTTTGAGAAGTTCATTGGCTGTTTTCAAGTCTTCAAATATTCCCTTGAAAATGTCAATTTGTTCATCATAGACTGGTTTGAAAAACTCATCGCCACCAATTTCTGCTTGCATCGCCTTTGAATATGGAAGTTCTCCATAAGCTGATGTCATGAACCCATACCAGTAGGATTTCATTATCAAAGCTACTGCTTGGTAATAGTTCTTTTCACTATCAGTTTTTTCAGTTTCGGCCCGATCATAAATGTATTGGCTATCCTTTATTGGTTCGTAAAATCCTGAAAAGCTTTTTGGACCCCACTGGTAGTTATTTTCTTCATAACTAGTGAAATCTCGCTGTAGATATTGTGTAGCCCCTGATATTTCCTGAGCTTTATATACCAATTCCGCAGTCATTTGAGAGGATTTGGTCAGGATACCTGTGAGTACATATTTAATATCTATTTCCTTGTCAGGAAGGTTATTAGGACTAATGTTTAATTCGCTAAGGGTAGAATCGCATGAAGGTGTAAAAAGTACCGCCATGGTTAGCATTACCCAACTCAATATATTCTTTTTAGTATTCATAATCTTCTTATTTCTAAAATTCAACATTTAATCTAAATCCTATAGGGGTTGTCCAAGGAGCAATGTTCCATTCTTCTAAGCCCTGTTGTCCACCATCGTAAGTAGTTTCAGGATCGATACCTATATCAGCTGCTGTCCAGAGCATTATGTTTTTGGCAAAAACTGATACGGATACATTTTGAGCTGAAATAGCGCTTGAAATGTTTTTAGGCAATTTGTAGGATAGTGTAATATCCCTCATTTTAACGAATGAAGCATCATACATAAATGCATAACCTGTTCTCCAAAAGCTACCGCTTGATTCTACTACTCTATATGCATCGAATAATTTGGTTCCATCAGCACCAAAATTTTCAGTGTAAGTGCCATCTCCATTGTCAATCACTCCAGGAAAGAATGCACCATTGTAATTTCCATTGAATTCAAAGCCACCCAATTCTTCAGTTCTTCCACCGACCCATACGTCATTGTCTCTATATATTGGATTGGTTTTGATTTCATTGGCAAGCTGATCACGGTCTCCATTAAATGAATTGGCATCCAAGATGCCGGAAAAAGTACTTGAACTAATTCCATTTTGCCAGTCCTCTATTTTTCCGGAACGAGCCATTCTTTTCATAGAAATTGAGAAAAAATCACCTCCTTGTCTCCAATCAAAACTAGCGGAGAGTGTAAAGCTTTTATAAGTAACAGAGGTATTCAATCCCATGGCAAAATCATTGTTGAAATTCCCTACTTTTTTCTGGTTTTCTCTATTTCTATCTACTTCCCATCTACCGTTGGCATCAAGAATATTCCATCCTGCATATTCGCCTTCTTCTACTTTTAACACATAAGGAGAATACAAATCTCCAATGATGCCGCCTACTCTTGTAAAGGCTCCTGCATCTGTTCCTCCTCCAAAATCAACTCGATCTATACCCTCTACCAACTCCACAAGTTTACTTTCCTGCTTTGTGAAATTGACATTTAAATTCCAAACAAGATTATTTGTTTGAATTGGAATTAGGTTTAGGCCAAGCTCAACTCCACTATTTTCAACATTACCGGCATTGATGGTTGTGCTGGTATAGCCGGTCAATGGCGATAAAGGCACATTCATAATCTGGTTTCTATTTTGTGTTGTATAATAAGTGGCTTCAAAACCTAATCTTCCATCAAAAAGGCCAAGATCAGCACCAACTTCATATGAGGTGGCTATTTCTGGCTTTAGGTTTGTGTTCGGCTTACTACTTGGCAAAGAGTATGTAAAGTTATCTCCCCAATAACCCTGTGTCAATGTAGGATTGATCAAATAAGGATCAGTGTCTTTACCAACCTGCGCATATCCTGTTCGTAACTTAAGTTGTGAAATCCATGAAGGCATTTCTAGCATTTCCGAAATAAATAGGCTTAGAGAAGCAGATGGGTAGAAATAAGAACGGTTAGCTTCTGG
This sequence comes from Bacteroidia bacterium, assembly GCA_030426345.1. Lineage (GTDB taxonomy): Bacteria > Bacteroidota > Bacteroidia > Cytophagales > Cyclobacteriaceae > JAAUQL01. Next base: position 65,553 of record JAUHYU010000004.1, on the reverse strand, counting down.
AAGTGTACTGGACCAATCGTTTCTTGCTGTTAGATCAAGATAAGCTATATTCTTATAGCCAATCAATGCCATTCCATATACACTGTAAATGGCCTTTTCAAAGTAGCCACTATTATAGTTCAATCCGCCTCTGGTAACATTAGAAAGGGTAAACAATCCAGGTAAAACAAGGTTGTCTCCTCCAGCATCGATAGTTGAAGTATTTCTATTCATTATATTACCGCCAACAGAAGGCGAAATGCTGAAGTCACCAAATTGCTTGTCATACGATAAAAGCACATCAATATTTGTTTCTCTTTCATTGACATTGCTTATGTTGTATGCACCTTGTGGCTTGGCGGTGCCGCCTCCAAAACCATCAAAAGACCATGGCCTTAGTATTTCTTGTTTATTGTTGTTGCTGCTATAAGACACCCGTGCCATAGCTTTTAATGTAGGCATTATTTCCCAATCAAGTTTTGCATTTCCAAATCCTCTGATATTATTAAACTTGGTCTTGCTTTCATTAGCAGAAAACCATGGATTGTTATATCCTTCGCCAACTCTTCTTTGCTCAACATTTTCCACTTCCCAATAATTATCTTTCAAATCATTGACATTTATATGTGGGGCAATATTGAAAATATCAAAATATTCGTCATTTCCACCTTCAGCTCCTAAGGGAAGATTATCAGATTCTGGATTATAAACATCGATGTTTGTGGAAAAAGTAACCTTATCTGTAATTTTATAAGAAGTGGCCAGTCCAAACCCGATCTTTTGTAATTCTGTACCTGGCGTATATCCTTGTCCACTCATTTGTGTAACTGAAAAGCGAAAGCTGCCTTTGTCATAATTTCCAGTCACACTCACATCATTGATATTAGATACCCCAGTTCTATAATAATCTTTTAAACTATTTTGATAAAATTTTAAAGGTTCTGCCTGACCGTCAGTATTCCATTGCACCGCAGGAGTTCCTTCTTCCGCTCCATACCAATGTTGCCAGGTAGATTCATTAAAAAGCCCTTTTTGTCCATTGGTGAATCTATTTTGTAGATCGATATATCTATATGGAGTATTGAATGTAACACTTGTATTCAGTGAAACTCCGATACCTTTTTTCATTCCGGCACCTGATTTTGTTGTTACAATTATAACTCCGTTACCAGCTCTGGAGCCATAAAGTGCAGCGGCACTTGCTCCTTTCAGCACAGTTACACTTTCGACATTCAGAGCACTTATGTCGGCCATTACATTTGGACCTCCAACTGGAGCACCATCAACTACAACCAAAGGATCATCATTGCCGGATAAAGATGTTCTACCTCTAATGTACACATGAGTTTGTGCATTTAAATCATTTCCGGAACGTCGAATATCTAAGCCTGACACTTTGCTTGATAGGCTGCCTAAAACATTTTCTTGTGGAACGACATTCAATTCTTCGTCTTTAACTTGCCCTACTGCATATCCAAGCGAATTTTTTTCGCGACTAATACCCAATGCTGTAACCACGATATCATCAAGTGCCGTAACGTCTGGAACCATTGTAAGATCAATCATCGCTCTGTTACCAACTACTTGTTCTTCGGTGATAAAACCAACAGAGCTAAAAACCAATATTGCTTCTGTACCAGGAACTACTAGGCTATAATTACCAGAAATATCAGTAACAGTTCCAAGTGAAGATCCTTTTACAACTACGTTTACGCCCGGAAGCCCATCGGAGTCTTCTGTAGAAGTGACCCTTCCGTTAATTGTTATTCCTTGAAGAGATTCAGGCTGTATAACTTCTTTTTCAATAACAACACTGCCATCTTTCTTATTTACAAAGATGTTTTGGTTAACTCTCCGAAATTTGAGATTTGTACTTTCAGAGACTACTCTGAGAATGTCAGCCAGTGATTCATTATTGGCCTCAATTGTAATTCTTTGCTTAACATGAACTCTGCCATGCTCAAAAGCAAATTTGAATTCTGTCTTTTTGGAAACGTCTTTGAAGACTTGTTCCAAAGTAGCATTATCAAGGTTTACGCTAAGGAAAATGTCTTCAATGCTCTCCTGTTTTTGCGCGAGGCCATCAGATGCAAGAATCAATCCTGTAAAGAGCAACTGTAGAACCAAACCATAAAAGGTGAATTTTGACATGGTTTTAATTTGTCGTAATAGATTCAATTTCATAATTTTAATTAATTATAGTGAAACATTGTTTTCATTAGATTTAGGGTCGGGCATCGATCGCAGTTCGCCAAAACATCTATCGTTGTTCGGCCCTTTTATTTTATTGCTGTTTTTATCCTGTGTCAATTATATTTTTCATGAGTTGGAGGTTAATTGTTTATATACACTTTCTTACCGCTTATTTCAAACTTAAAACCAACTGAAAAGGAAATCCCGTCCAAGACATCTTCGAGGCTTTGATTTTTGAATTCCCCTGTAAATCCCTTTATGCCGGGGGTTTTGGCAACTACAAATTTAACATCATACCATCTTTCGAGGGTGAGTTTCATTTGATCGAAAGAAGCTTTTTCAAAGTGAATAATGCCATCTTTCCATGCGATGTTTTTTTGTGTATCAAATGCAGATTTTGCAATGCTTCTATTCGTTATGTTATAAGAGGCCATTTCTTCAGGCTCCAAATAAAGATCGGAAGATTTTTGGCCTTGTATATAGGTTTTCACCTTGCCCTCTACCAATGAAACTTCAATATTATTAATTTCAGGATAGGCGTTGATGTTGAATGAAGTACCAAGTACTTGAGTATGAAAGTCCCCACATTTTACAATGAATGGTTGATCGGGGTTCTTGGCAACTTCGAAATAGGCTTCACCATCCAATGTTACCCAACGCACGCTATCACTGAAGTTTTCAGGATAGGTGATTTTGCTTTCCGCATTCAATTTTATTTGGGTTCCGTCTTTAAGGGTTATGGTCAGTTTTTGACCTTTGCCAGTTGACTTTTCAACCACATGGTTTGTGACAAGTTGCTTGCTGTCCGTGCTTTGGTTATTGAAAAGTGATAGAACGACAAATGTCGAAATGATTAAGAAGACTGCTGCCGCAGCATACTTATAAAAAGGCTTGTTTTTCCATGAATGGATATGCTTTTGAGGCGGGTTTTGAAATTCTGCATGGACTGCAGCAGTAATTCTATTAATCTCCGAGTCCATTTTACCTTGTGGAAGACGCGCATAAATCGCATCTATTATTTGAATAGCCTCGGTTATTTCTGTTTGTTTCTCGGGGTGGTCGGATATCCAATTTTTCCAAAAGGCAATATCACTCTCTTTTGAAGCCAATACATACGATTGGAAAGAAGGGTCGTAGGCAAACTCTTCTGCATGAAAATTTATATAATCAGGAGTCTTTTCCATTTTGGGTCATTTCTTATATGACCCAGCTTCATGGATTTAGTACTCTTTTTTTTAATAATAATTTTTATTTTTTATTGAAAACTTTTCTGATCGTTGATAATGCCTTGAATATGTGGTTCTTAACTGATTGGTATTGTAAGGAAGTAACTTCTTGAATTTCCATTGGAGTCATTCCCTCATAGTAGTACAGATATATAAGTTCTTTCTGCCGTTTGGTAAGCTGGCTAATAGCCTCATTCAGACGTTCTTTGAGTTTTACATCTTCCTGATTTTTAATCATATAGCTTTCTTCTGAAAATACCAGTTCTACAGGAAAGTCTTCATGGTTGTCGATATGTATAGTTCTGATTTGCTTGTTGAGCGATTTTAATGCACGGTTTTTCACCGATTTCAATAAGTACGACCTGACATTGCGTACATCATGGAGATTTTCGCGATGCTCCCAGAGATATATAAAAACATCATGAATGCTGTCCTTGCTCAGCTCCTCGTCCTGGCTTATTTTAAATCCAAAACTGTACAAAACCTGGAAGTGCCTTTTGTAAAGAATAGAAATTGCGGATGGATCATTTTGAATTATCCTCTGCCATAACTGATTGTCTTCAATATGATTTTGATTTTCTTCCAATTCACCTTGACTTTTTGGCACTTTTCTGATCAAAAACGCAAGATAAGACTTTAATGAATCTTATTAGAAAAATAAATCAGCACATCATAATTTAATAATCTTAATGGCCTAATGGTATTGATATATTATGTTACTAGGAAAGGGAAATTTAGAAAGTACTTTTCAATTTTGTCAGGAATTCAAGTAATACCTCCTTATTGTTTACGGTAAGCTTTGCTTCCTTATGGATAAGCAAATAGGATGGCAACGGCATTTCCTCATCTTCAATCTGACTGATCATAGATCTTAGCTTATCCTTTTTCATTCTGTCTGAGTAATCGCCAAATTCGGAAAGGTTTAGTTCTGATTTGCCCTGCTCAATGTGGTATTGCAAAAGCAAACCCACTGGTTGAACATGGCTGTACCACGGATATTTTGTTTGATTGCTGTGACAATCCAAACAGGAATTAGCCAATATGTTTTTAACGGCTGGTGTGGGCTTATACAATTCTATAAAACCTGTGCCGGGAGGCTTGCTACTTTCGTTGCGCTGGATGGGGAAAAACTGGATCCCCACCAAGGCAACTATAAATACCCCAATAGATATTTTCAGCACTTTTATCATTTCATCGAAATGGTTTCTTTTACAGAACCACATTTTGGCATTTTGCTACCAAAAAGTGGGTTCATTACTTCATCAGAAGCACTTAGCCACATGCCTCCTTTATTGCCGTCGTACATAGGGCAATATTGTTGGTAAAGCGTGCGGTCAGCTCCTGCTATTGTCACCAAATCCTTGATGTCTTTGCTAAGAGCTTCGAAATGTTCGCGTTGGTGGTCGATTTTGCTGTTGGAAATATGCTCTCTGTGTTCCTTGGCTACTTCCAGGATGTCTTTCAATTCTTGTTGCTCAGAAGCCTTGAAAGAACTAATATCAAAATTGTCAATGCTGGCAGCCAGTGCTGCTCCGGCTTTGCGTGCTGCACCCTGGTCATCTTTTACCAAAGCATTTTTTATAGACAGATAGGCATCCAGAATCACAGTTGTATTGTTGCTCTTTTGGGCTGATGACTCGTTTTTCATGGATTTTGAGGGCATTGAGCTATGGTCATGGCCTTCGGCGTGCTCATGCTCGCTATTGCTTTGATTGGAAGATTTGCTGTTGCAAGCTGCCAAGGTAAAGGCAAATAGTGTGGAAAATAAGATTACTCTTTTCATGATAAATAGTTTTTATTGGTTAGAAATTATTTGAATTATAATGATGCTCGTCAGAAGCAAAATGACAATGCTCCAGACAAATCGGCTAATCCACTTTTTTAATTTTGATGGATTATCTTCTTCGGTTTTGCAACATGCTTTCATTGGATGGTTTTGGTAGTTTCCCCACAACTCAACATGGCCTGGCCAAAATATGGGTTGATAATTTCCTTTTCTTCGCTCAGCCAATCTGCCCCTTTGTTGGTATTTGCCATCGGGCAATGTTGGACATATAATATTTCATTCATAGGATGGAAAGATTCAGAAATGCCAATCATCGCAGTAGAAACGGACATAAAATCCTTCCTCAATGCATCTATAGTTGTCAGATGATCAATGTGCTGCAGAGCATTACTTAGTTTGGATGAATAATCCATCCAAATTCCATGAGAGTTCCCTGTGAACAATGACATGTTGATTGTGGCCAATTCTTTGCGCATGGATTTTCCTGAGTTTTGCGCTTTCGCAAAATCATCAGCCGTCAAGGCGTTTTTCATTTCAAAATAGGATTGAAATATCGGTGTCAAAGCCATTTTTGCTTCCGAACTAATTTCAGTTTTTTGAACGGATTCAGTCGATGGTTTTTTCATGGAATTATCGAACATTTTTCCATGGTTGTGACCGGTCATGGCCACACCGCCTTCGGGGTTCATCATGCTGGGTTTGCCATCGAGCTGTGCAGCGGCATCGATGCTGAATGTGCCGTTGATAGCTATTTCTTCCCCTGACTGCAGACCGGATTTGATCACAAACCCATCTCCTAATTCAGCCCCCAAAGTTACCTCCTGCATCATGAAACTTATGCCTTGGTCAGTGGTGTTTTTGACGTAAACCACAGACCGCTTTCCTGTCCACATCACCGCAGATTTTGGAACGACAATGGAATTTCCTTTTCCTTTAGGAGCCGTTGCCAAAATACCGCTCACAAACATCTCAGGTTTCAATTTTTGTTCCGTATTTCTGACTTCAACCCTCGCCTTGGCAACTCTTGTTTTAAGATCGATTACCGGATCCAAATAGCTGATATTTCCATGAAACGCTTCCCCGGGAAGGGATTGGATCTCAAACGTTATTTTATCGCCTTTGTGGATCCAACGCATGTCAGATTCATACACATCGAACAGAATCCATACTTTAGAGAAATCTGCAATTTCATAGATGGGCTGTCCAAGTTTGATATAATCACCAAGGTTGACTAGTTTTTGTGTGACGTATCCTGAGGCATTGGCCAAAACAGGAAATTGGTCAATCGATTTTCCTGAAGTTAAAATATTGTTGATTTGTTGATCCGAGAGTTTCCAGTTTTTTAACTTTCCTTTTGCGGCATTATAAAGGGCCGGCTGGGATTCTTGGATTTTTTGTGCTTCAAATAATTCCTTCTGTGCTGTGACTAGATCAGGTGAATAGACCTTGGCAATTACCTGTCCTTTCGACACATATTCGCCAGTAAAATTGACTCTTAACTCTTCAATCCTTCCGGGAATATGTGTCGATTGCGTGAAAAGCATCCTTTCGTCTGCTTGGATTTTTCCATTCAGCCGGATTGATTTTTCAGCGTCCCCGCTGCTCACGATCATCGTTTGCACGTTTGCTAATTTCATAGCAGTTGACGACATACTCACGGCCATGGGATTTTGACCCTTTTCGTCAGCAGAAAGTGGTATTAATTCCATGCCACAGATCGGGCATTGCCCCGGTTCATTTCTCTTGATTTGGGGATGCATGGAACAAGTCCATGATTGATTATTTGATGGTATGATGGTATGATGGTTTGATTCGTCGATGTGCTGATGTGCTGATGATGTAATGGTGCGATGATTTGATGGTTTGATGAACCAACCGAGAAGCATTCCGACACTCAGCGCTAGGCCGAATCGGATATATTTATTGTTTAATATCTTTTTCATTTTTGAATGTTTTTGATCGATGATGAAATGCTTTTAGAAAGCAGTTTTTTTAGGGATAGTATATTTTCCAAGAGTATTCCCGGATTTGGGTAGCCCGGACTTTTTTCACAGAGCAGCAACCAATACTCAGTTCCATCAGCTTCTTTGGCAGCAATGATGCATTTGGCTATAAAATCTTTTCGACTGTGCGCATTTTGAGCTTCCCTGATATTTGCACCAACAGACGTTCCCGATTTAAGCAGTTGTCTGGCAATCACATACTTTCTCTTTTCTTCCAAAGCTTCAGAATACGCTATGATTTTGAGCGCAAACTCAAAACTTAATTCCAATATTTCATTTCTCTTTTCCATCTTTCATTTTTTAATCAAACCATCGAACTATCATATAATCAAATCATTAAATATCTTGTGTTCTCAACCTTAAGGCATTGGCGATTACGGATACAGAGCTGAAGCTCATGGCTAATGCCGCGATCATTGGCGAAAGCAAGATTCCAAAAAATGGAAATAATACCCCTGCAGCCAGCGGGATGCCCAATGAATTGTATATCAAGGCAAAGAATAAATTCTGTTTGATGTTTTTCATGACGTTGCGGCTCAGGTTTCTGGCCTTCACTATGCCGTGCAAATCACCCTTCACCAAAGTGATGGCTGCGCTTTGAATGGCCACATCTGTCCCGGTGCCCATAGCAATTCCAATATCGCTCTGAGCGAGGGCAGGGGCGTCATTGATGCCGTCACCGGCCATGGCCACGACTTTTCCTTCAGCTTGTAGTTTTTCCACTTCATCCAATTTATCTTTTGGCAGCATGCCTGATTTAAAATTGTCGAGGTTAAGCTCATCAGCTACGGCTTTGGCAGTGTTTTGATTATCACCTGTGAGCATGTACACAGCAATGCCCGATTCCTGCAATTCTTTGATGGCCTTGGCGCTGGTAGCTTTGATTTTGTCCCCGATCACCACGCAACCAACGACTTCATTTCCCACAGATAAATAGGACACTGTTTTTCCTTTCTTTTGATATGCTTCAGCAGCAGATTTTGCTTTGTCTGTGAGGTCGACGTTGGCATATTCCATCATTTTGTCATTGCCAAGTGCCACTTTTTTGCCTTCGATCTTAGCTTCTACACCTTTGCCGGTTTCAGCACTAAAGCCATCTGCTTTTAGAATTTCTATTTCCTTTTCTTTCCCATAGTTTACAGTTGCCTGGGCGAGAGGATGCTCACTATTTTGATTGATGGATACAATCAGCTGCAAGACTTGTTTTTCTGTATAATCATCAATAAAGGATTCTACAGTTTCTACGGTTGGTTTTCCTTCCGTAATCGTTCCGGTTTTATCAATGATCAATACATCTGTTTTATTCATTTTTTCGAGTGCCTCGGCATTTTTGATCAACACGCCCGATTGTGCGCCCTTGCCCACGCCAACCATCACAGACATTGGAGTGGCCAGCCCCAAAGCACACGGACAGGCAATGATCAGCACTGCAATGGCATTGACCAAAGCATAAACATAAGCAGGCTCTGGCCCCCAAATAGCCCAGACAGCATAAGTGATGACTGATATGATTACCACAATCGGAACGAAATATCCTGACACCTGATCTGCGATTTTTTGGATGGGAGCCTTGCTTCTGCTGGCATTGTTGACCATCTGAATGATTTGCGACAATAGCGTGTCAGCGCCCACTTTTTCTGCCTTCATCAGGAAAGATTGATTGCCATTGATGGTTCCACTGCTGATTTTGTCATCCTCGGATTTTTCTACAGGCACGGGTTCTCCGGTGATCATAGACTCATCTATGGTCGAATGGCCTTCAGTGATGATTCCATCTACTGGAATCTTATCTCCCGGTTTCACACGCAGAATATCGCCTACTTGTATTTCATCAACAGAAATTTCCTGCTCTTGGCCATCCTTTACGCGAATGGCTTTATTTGGTGCCAATTTGAGTAGTTCTTTGACGGCATCGCTAGTCTTGCTGTGCGCTCTTGCTTCAAGTAATTGTCCCAAAAGCACCAATGTCAAAATAACGGTGGCCGCTTCAAAATAGACATGCACCGTTCCTGATTCGGTTTTGAACTGATCCGGGAAAAAATCCGGAAACAGCAAGCCAAATAAACTGAACAACCAAGCCACTCCGGCACCAATGCCAATAAGTGTAAACATGTTGAGATTCCATGTGACAATGGAGCGATATGCCCTTTCAAAAAACATCCAAGTAGCATAAAATACCACCGGAATGGAAAGTCCAAACTGAATCCAATTCCAATGTTTCAAGTCTAAAATTTTATACAGCGGATTTTCAGGTATCATTTCCGACATGGCAATCAGAAAGATTGGGGCGGTAAAGGCCAAAGCAATCCAAAATTTTGAGAGCAAAGCTTTATAAGTCTTTTCCTCAGCGCTCACATCAGGCTCGGCCGGCACCAAGTCCATCCCGCATTTCGGACAAGAACCCGGTTTGTCGCTTATCACCTCCGGGTGCATGGGGCAGGTATATTTCCCTGCTGTTGAGGCTGCCTTCATAGGAACTTCCTCTACCAGGTTCATTCCACAAACCGGGCAATCTCCCGGTTTATTGTATGTTTTATCCCCTTCGCAATGCATGGGACAATAGAAAACCCCATGCTGAGAATTCATGCCTGCCTGTCCGGCAGACATGGATTTTGAGGGCTTTTTGGCTTCAGGAATGTGTTCATCAGGTAGATGGATGCTGTATGTGCCTCCATCATCTTTCAATCTTTTTTGGAAAGTTTCTATCGGAATATGATTTTCCATTTCTATGGTAGCCGTTGCCTCTTCCAGATTGACCGTTGCCTTAGCAACTCCTTCTGTGCTGTTCAAGATGTCTTCTACATGCGAGCGACATCCATTGCATGTCATCCCACTTATTTTATATGTATGTTTCATAATTGGTACTTTTAGTTTTATTGAATAATTAGATTGTATGGTTATGAAGTTTCTTTTTTGCTGTTTAGGAACCATTTTTCAAGGGCAAAAACCAATACAATTCCTATAAGGGAAGCATAAACAACAAAGCTGTCTGTGCTGAATTTTACCCAAACGAAGGCTGTCAAAACAATGGCATCGAGTAATATTGCTGTGATCAAAATTGCCTTGTTGGCCTTTACTTCTTTTCTTAATTTCTTTAAAACACCCCAATGAATGATGATATCCATGACTATGTAGAAAATGGCTCCTAGTGAAGCAATCCTGGATAAGTCAAAGAAAATAGCAAGAACAATTGCTATGACCACGACATACACCAGCATGTGCCGCTGAATACTTCCCGACATGCCCAAGTGGTTGTGAGGAATGAGTTCCATTTTTGTGAGCATGGCCGTCATGCGCGAAACGGCAAAGACACTTGCAATCAGGCCCGAAATCGTTGCTATAATTGCGATGCCAACTGTAAAATAAAGCCCATAATTTCCGAATGCAGGCTTTGCTGCTTCGGCGAGGGAGTAATCTTTGGCCTCAACGATTTCAGAAATGGACAGGCTACTACTTACCGCAAAGGCCACCAGGAGATAGACAACAGTGCAGATCAACAAGGAAATAATGATGGCCTTTCCAATGTTTTTATGAGGTTCGGTAATTTCATCACCGCTATTTGTAATAGTCGTAAAACCCTTGTAAGCAAGAATAGAAAGCGCTATTGCTCCTATATAATTGAATACGGACTGTTTTGATGAGGAAGAAGTTTCCGGAACAATGTCGTCAAAAGCGAATCCGGATGCCCAAAGTGCCCCGATTGCAAAAATCATGATGCCGCCGATTTTCACAAAGGCCATCACTTGTGAGGTTTTGCCTATAATTTCATTGCCTGAAATATTGATTATAAAAGCAACAACCAGTATGCCAACCCCCAGACCGGGAATCCACAAACTACCTTTAGAAACATCGAACAACTGCATGGTATAGGAACCAAATGTTCTCGCCACCAAGCTCTCGTTGATTACCATAGAAAGTGCCATCAAAACTGAGGCGGCAGCCGTTATGAGTGTTTTTCCATACGCCTTTTCGAGGATCATGGCGATGCCTCCGGCAGATGGATATTCATTTGAAACTTTGATATAGGAATATGCGCTGAACCCAGATATGACTGCTCCGATAAGAAAAATGTATGGAAACCACTCGCCGGACAGTTCTGCTACCTGCCCCAAAAGGGCAAAAATACCAGCTCCAATCATCACGCCAGTTCCCAGGGCAAGTGTTCCCATGAGGCTAAAACTATTTTTTTTGTAGCTGCTCATGTTTATCGTGTTTTAGCAGTTAAATAATCCAGTTCGGCGAGGGCAATTTGAAATGCTGCCAATGCCGTCGCTTTCATTTTTTCGTATTTCAATAATTGCTGTTGCATGCGCAATACTTCTTCAAATTCCTTTCCCGAATTGCCATAAGCACTGAAAAGGAGGTTGAGAGATTGCTCAGATTCCATGATCTGTGCGTCATATAGTTTGATCAGTTCTTGTTGTTTTTGGATTCCAAACCAGGCCATTTCATAAGAACTTGTCAATTGATTGGCGAGTTCTATTTTTTGAAATGCATATGATTCCTGCATCAGTTGGGCTTCTTTTTGAGCTGATTTATATTTCTTTCTGAAGATGGGAATGCTGGCGCTGACCATCGGCATGAGCACATCTTTGCCATTGTCTTCCATGGTCATATCGGTACGTTTTCCTACAATGACATAATCCAAACCAAGCCCTATCTTGGGAAGGCTCTGTCGATTGATGGCATATTCACTGGATTCACTTGCTTTGATTTTGAGGTCTATTTCATCCAGCATTGGGTTGGATATTAGCAATGAATCTTTGCGATATTCCATGGAAATTTGAGGCATTATGAGCGTGTATTCAACGAAAATAGGCTCAAGGGCTGGTCGGTTCAAAATATTGTTAAAGCGGATTTGAAGTGGTTTTTGCTGTTTCTCCAGGATGATCAGGTTGGTGGTCGCGTCTTTCAGCATGATGTCTACGCGCAGCACATCGACCATGGAACTTTGGTTGTTTTCGAACTTCTTGGTAGCAATTGTTTTATATGTTTCGAGAATCTGGATATTCTCTCGCTCAATATCTTGCCATCTCTGGAGCTCGTACAATGGATAATAAGCGGCAGACACCTGATAGTAGAGTTTGTTTCTCGCATCCAAAAATTCCTGATATTTGGCTTCCGCCAATATTGAGGAAACGTCTTCCTGAGCTTGCAAGGTGCCAAACCACGGTAATATTTGTGTCAACGAAAATTTCGCCTTCTGTGGACCCACCCGTGTTTCTACAGGAGAAATAAAATAGCCAAAAGCAAAGTTCGGATCAGGGAGACTATTCACCTGAGATACTTTTTCCAAGGCAGCTTCAAAATTTTTGTATTTGGCCTGAAGGCCTGGATTTTGTGCTGAGGCTATTTCAAAATAATCGTCTATACTTTGCCCATTTGAAATGCAATAGACGAACAATATTGATATGACTAATATGTATTTCATATTATTTCTTGTTTTGATTATTAATAACTGTTTCACGCCAAAAGGCTTGAAGCACAGGGACGACGAACATGGTCATGATCTGAATGGTCATGCCTCCAAAAGTTGGGATGGCCATGGGTACCATGATATCTGAGCCCTTGCCTGTTGAAGACAGCACCGGTAGCAGGGCAATGATGGCAACTGCTGCGGTCATCATTGCCGGCCTGACTCTTTTCTTGCCGGCTTCCAATACTGCCTCCCGAACGCCATGGATTGTTGTCGGTTTTTTTTCTTCAAATACCTGATGTATGTATGTCCCCATGATCACCCCATCATCAGTGGCAATTCCAAAAAGGGCAATAAACCCAACCCAAACCGCGACACTCAAGTTGATGTTGTGCATTTGAAACAAATGCCTCATATTCATATCAGCTATAGAAAAATTCAAAAACCAATCTTGGCCATAAAGCCAGAGCATAATAAAACCACCGGCAAAGGCCACAAATACCCCTGAAAAGTGAATTGACGATGCAATGACAGTTTTGAATTGGAAATAAAGTAGAAGGAAAATCACCATTAAACTTATTGGGATAACAACGGATAATCTTTTCACTGCCCTTATCTGGTTTTCGTAGTTGCCAGAAAATTTGTAGCTGATTCCAGCCGGAACAACTAACTCCCCTGAAACAATTTTCTGTTGAATGGCTGCCCGCGCATCATTCACCACATCAACCTCTGCCAAATCTTTTTTCTTGTCAAAAAGGACATATCCCACCAAAAAAGTTTCTTCACTTTTGATCATCTGTGGCCCTTGGATATATTCGAAGTCCACCAATTGATTGAGCGGGATTTGAGCTCCTGTGGGTGTAGGAATCAGTATTTTGCCCATGGCTTCTGGGTCGTCCCTTAATTCCCGTGGGTAGCGAACCCGAACAGGAAAGCGCTCCCGGCCTTCTACCGTGGAAGTAATCTGCATGCCACCAATGGCCGTCTCGATGGCTTGTTGAACATCTTCAACATTCAAGCCATATCGGGAAATTTCGTCCCTGTTGATATTTAAATGTATGTAGGGTTTTCCCACTATTCTATCTGCAAAAACAGCTTCCGTTTTTACCGAAGGCACTTCCTTTAGAATAGCTTCAAGTTCAAGCCCAAATTTTTCTATGGTTGATAAATCAGGGCCATATACCTTAATTCCCATGGGCGCACGCATTCCTGTTTGTAGCATAACAAGGCGCGTTTCTATTGGCTGAAGCTTTGGTGCTGAGGTGACTCCGGGTATTTTGGTAGCTTTCACTATTTCATCCCAGATGTCGTCAGGAGATTGGATATGGGCGCGCCAGTTCCTAAAATATTGGCCATTGTTATCTTGGATTAAATCTTCCGATTTAATTCCCTGTTGAAGGGCTTCTTGATTGGAAACAGTATCGCCGTTGATCAGAATAAAGCGTTTTCTTTTATCAGATTTAAATCTTACCCTGTGACCCCCTTCGTCTAAAATGTACTCTGGTTTGTAATTGATGATGTTTTCGTACATAGAGATGGGTGCCGGATCCAATGCGGATTCTGTTCTCCCCATTTTGCCGACTACCATATCCACTTCAGGAATGCCACTAACCATCATGTCCAATTGGCCGACTACTTCCCGGTTTTGCTCCATCCCTGCATGGGGCATAGAGGTAGGCATCAGCAAGTAGCTGCCCTCATTGAGTGATGGCATAAATTCAGAACCAATACCCGGGAATGTAGAAGCAATGGATTGATAGGCATTTGTATTTTTGACGGTATTTCCGACAAAACCAAATACACGATCAAACCCAAGCCATATCACGATACCAAATAGAATGGTGAATATGGGCAGCAAGAGGAACTTGCCCTTATTAGCCAGACACCACTTCAACACGGGTTCGTAGAAATGGACAATGCTCATAAGCATGGTAAGGATAAAACCCAACAGGATTACCACAAACAGGTAGTTGATGATAAGTGAATTTTCCACTCCAAGTGGCATCCATTCTTCGGTGAGGAAAAAACTGGCGATAAAAACGGTTAATATGATATTGATATAATTTGGGATGTCTTGAAATTGTTCCTTCCACTGGTATGCCAAGAGGTTATTTATTCCAATCAAACAGATGACCAAAGGCAACATCATTTTTGCATAAATGGCTAGTGCGATTCCAAAGATGATAAAGGAGAAATTCCAGATTCGACGGACTTTCTTTTTGTTATACTTAATCCCAAAAACAAAATAGGCGAGCGTTGGAAGCACAACAAGTCCCAAAGCAAATGAACCCAATAGGGCATAAGTTTTGGTGAAGGCTAAAGGCCTGAACAACTTGCCTTCTGCTGATTGCATTGCAAACACAGGGACAAAGCTCACGACTGTAGTAGCTAGTGCTGTGGTGATGGCAGAGGCTACTTCGACCGTTCCTTCGTAGATTACCGCTAAGAGTTTCTTTCCTTTTGCTCCATGGTTTTTTGGCATCTCCATGTGCCGGATGATATTTTCTACAAACACAATCCCAACATCCACCATCACCCCAATGGCAATTGCAATTCCCGAAAGGGCGACCACATTGGCATCTACACCTGTATAACGCATAATGATGAAAGTCATCAAAACACCTACTGGCAGCAAACTTGAGATAATGATGGAAGCCCTTAGATTTAGCAATAGGATGAGCACTACAATAATACTGATCAATACTTCATGGGAAAGTGCGGTTTCGAGTGTGCCAATGGTTTCGTGAATGAGCTGGGTCCGATCATAAAACGGAACAATGGTCAACTGGCTTTCCACTCCATTGGACAAGGTCTTTTTGGGCAGCCCCGGGGCGATTTCATCAATCTTCTTTTTGATATTGTTAATGACTTCCAATGGGTTGGACCCATAACGTGCCACCACGACGCCTCCAACTACTTCTGCTCCTCCCTTGTCCAGAAGCCCTCTTCTGGTTGCGGGGCCTAGTGCAACCACAGCAATATCTTTGATGCGGATTGGGACATTATCCTGTACGGCCACCACGGCCTTTTCGATGTCTTCTGCTTTTTTGATGTAGCCCAAGCCACGAACCAAATATTCTGCTTTATTTATCTCAATAGTTTTGGCACCCACATCCCTGTTGGATTTTTGCACTGCCTGCATCACTTTGTACAATGGAATATTGTATGCTTTCAGGGCATCCGGGTTTACATCAATTTGGTATTCTTGAACAAAACCACCTATGGAAGAAACTTCTGATACGCCTTCTGCAGCGTTCAGCCCATACTTTACGTAAAAGTCCTGGACAGTCCGTATTTCGTGCAGATCCCAGCCACCTGTGGCATTTCGGTCTTTATCTCTTCCCTCCAGGGTGTACCAATAGACTTGTCCCAGTGCTGTTGCATCTGGACCAAGAGTGGGTTGTACGTTGTCGGGCAATAGGCCTGAAGGAAGTGAACTGAGTTTTTCAAGGATTCGAGACCGAGACCAATAAAACTCGATGCTTTCATCAAAAATGATGTTGATCATGGAAAAGCCGAAAACAGACGAACTCCTAATGGACTTTACGCCCGGTATTCCCAATAAGTAGGTGGTCAATGGATAGGAGATTTGGTCTTCAATATCCTGCGGGGATCTGCCCGGCCACTGCGAAAAAACAATTTGCTGGTTTTCGCCAATGTCAGGAATGGCATCTACCGGTACGGGGTCTTTGGGTATAAATCCTGTGTTCCAGTTGAACGGAGAAGTGGAAATGCCCCATGCAACGATGGTAATCAAAAGGAGGACGGTGATTAACCGGTTCTCAAGGAAATACTTGATAATCTTATTTAACATGATACTAATGAGTTCGAAAGAATAGAATAATTCATTCAAAGGCATGAAATGCCTTTATGCGCTCATGCAGAGTGCATCAAATTGAAGTATCGACTAAATAAGAAAAGACTGGAACAAGACCGGAATGTCCTGATGCAGCAGGGGAGGGGAATAGTAAGCGTATTGGGTTTGGGTTTCTTGCGAAAAGGGCAATAAATCCATGAATGTTTGCACGAAGGCAATTACAAAATCATGGTTCAGCTCAATCTTGGATGCTTTGACATCCACATTGTCGTCTAGCTGTAACACCTGATGTGTGTTTTGGCAGCAAGGTTCTGGAAGGATCTGTGTCCCCTGATTTTTGCTGGTTTCACACATTGTCTCCATGTTGGCCATACCGCAGTCTAAGTGACCGGCACCAATGGAAACAGAATTTTCAACCGCCAATCCACCACAATAATGCGTGTTCATAGCAATTCCCAAGTTGGAAATAAGCATGAGCGCTGCAAACGATATGGCGATGATTTTTTTCAAACATTCAAATGTACGAAGAATTTGTCAATTGTGTTTCAGGGATTTTTAATACAATTCCTCTCCATTAAAAACTTATACCAAAAGGCCTTTTCTGATTGGTTGGAAAAGTTAAGGCTTTGCGGTATGTTTATCAGGGAGATGGGTAAAAAGGCATTAAAATCCATGATGTTGTCTATTGCAGATATTTCCCCTCTTGTGTGTACAATTATTATTATTTAAAAACAATGTATACTCTTCAGGTAATTAGTGTGATCACATTATTGGTATGTTCTATATTAGGTAGTGTCTTTTCCCAATCAAAGGACAAAATATCTACCCTTGATGTTATGAGCTATGAAGCAGTACTCGAACTAAACATCGAAAAAGAGCAAATCGAAGGGA
Source organism: Bacteroidia bacterium (assembly GCA_030426345.1). Taxonomy (GTDB): domain Bacteria; phylum Bacteroidota; class Bacteroidia; order Cytophagales; family Cyclobacteriaceae; genus JAAUQL01. Next base: position 48,242 of record JAUHYU010000004.1, on the reverse strand, counting down.
GTGTAGATATTGCTTTTCAAACAGATGCTGCTACTGTTGCTTTCAACAGCGGAAAGCTTCAGATTATAAAAGTCGCAGGTGAAAATGTTTTATCTTATGAGTGCAAAGATCAAAAAATAATTATATCGCTGAGAGATAGGAAAGATCCAGAAAATCGAATTCAAATAATATATAAAGGAAATCCAACTGTGGGAATGTTTTTTATACATGAAACGGAAGAAATTTATACTGCTTTTTCAACGAGTGAATGGATGATCTGTAACAACTCACCAAGTGACAGAGCAAAATTCAAATTGGATATAATAATCCCATCAGATAAGATTTGTGTTGCCAGTGGCACATTGGTGCAAAAAATGGATCAAGGTGACAAAATCAAGTATTCATGGGTTCAGGATTATCAAACCCCAACCTATACTTACGGATTTGCTGTTGGTGATTTTAAGGAATATCAGGAAATGCACAGGGATATTTCGCTGAATTACTATGCTGCAAATTATAGTGCCAAAGATGTAGAAACCATTTTTGATAAAACCAGTGATATGATGGATTTTTTGGAAGAAAGGTCCGGTATCCGGTATGTTCAAAACAGCTACTCTCAAATTCTGATTGGAAATCATTATCAAGAGATGGCTGGATTGGCGGTGTTAAAGAATTCTTATGGTGAGCTTGTATTAAAAGATACTACTGAAACAAATCTCATTTCCCACGAATTGGCTCATCAATGGTGGGGAAATATGATTACCTGTGAAAATTGGAATCATTTCTGGCTAAATGAAGGGTTTGCTACTTTCATGTCTGCTGCATATAATGGTCATAGATTTGGGCAGCGCAAATATGACAGCGATATAAACTCATATTTTGAAGTCTATAATTCAATCAAAAATAGCGGGAAAGACAAGCCACTTGTATTTACAGATTGGTCAAATCCAAGCAGGGACGACAGAAACTTAGTTTACTTCAAAGGAGCCTATGTGTTGCATTTACTGAGAACAGAATTAGGTGAAGAAGGGTTTTGGAATGGCATTAAATACTACAGTCAAAAGTATTTTGGAAAATCGGTCAATACACTTGATTTTCAAAAATCCATGGAAGCGTCGAGCGGCAAAAACCTGAATGCTTTTTTTCATGAGTGGATATATTGAAAGGAGGGGCAAGATCAGATGCATAATCCGAATTTAATACATGCTTGATGCCAAGAAGCAAGCCTAAAATTCCTTGATCAAAAGAATCTTATTTTCCCATGAATTTCGGCACAAACCCTCCCTATAAAACCTATGTCAAAAAGCATGTCTGAGCGAATTGGAAAAGTTAGGGCTTTGCGGTATGTTTATCAGAGAGATGAGTAAAAAGCGTTTAAAATCCATGAGGTAGTAATAACTGAAATATTCGCGATTGCGCATATTTCCACAAAATATAATGATGATACAAAGATTGAATTGCTACTTATGAAATACTTAGTTAAAATTATAGTTCTTGCGTTACTCTTGGTTGGAACTTCAATAAGCTATGGTCAGGACACTAACACCTATCGCGTTCTCTTTCTTGGTAATAGTGTTTTCTACCATCGAGGTGGCCTATGTCCATCGTTTGAAGGATTCTGCAATGAGGCCGGACTAGATTACCAAGCCATCAGCCAAATGAATACACCTGCCAATCCTCTCGGAGTGGAGTTTTTAGATTACGGGCGAATCCCATTGAACCTACCAGAAATTGCCGCTGACAATAAAATCCATGATTTAATTCGTTCAGGTAATTTTGATTTCGTAATTCTGGAAGGGAGACGATCTGGATATTTGCTTCCAAACCAGGTAGAGCTTCCAGACAATCGTGGTGAACATATCCCTTATGAACGGAACCTTGAGGCATTGAGCTCGCTTCACCGCACAATCGTGCAGTCTGGTGCCCAAACAGTCCTCTATATGCACCCGGGATTGCACTCAACTGTAGATATCAAGCACCCTCTAGCCCAAATCTATCAAACGCTTCATTCAGATCTTGAGAAAATGGAAATCAATGGTAAGCAGCATGAGGTTATTCTGGTGCCGGCACTGTTTTTATGGCTGGATGCACTCAAACATTATGGAGTTGAAGGATGGTATGCCGATGAGTCACATGGTAACGCACTGGCCCGTTATTCCAGTGCTTGCATGCTCTATACCTACCTAACCGGTAAGGATCCAAGAATGAATGCATTCAACAGACTCACAGAGCTTACCGGTGCTTGGGGAATCATTCCTGATAAAACTGATTTAATTGCAGCAGAGGAAGACACAAAGTGGATTAAAGAACAGGTCTGGCTTTATTATACAACGAGACCTAAATAGGTCATTAAAACTAAAGACCACTAATAACATGTATGAAATCATTGCCGCACAAAGCAAAGCCACCACTCAAATATTTAGCGTTAATAGCCAATTAAATTTTCACAAAAAAATCCTTTAAAATCCATGGATTTTAAAGGATTTTTTGGAGTTATCTAGCACTGTTTTGCTCCAAGGCTATGGAGATTACTTGCAGGTCGTAATCATCCAGTTCATACCTACCCAATGATGCAGCTTTCAGTTTATGTAGGTATTCGGCGATATTCTCATGGAAGATGTCAATGCTCACATCTTCCATGAAGTTGGAAATTTTATTTTTCTCCAGGCTTTCTATAGCTTGCTTATACTGCGTTGTCATCGTTTTCATGGGTTTAGGATGGTTTATTGGTGCATTTCTTAATTGGCATTGATTAGGGTGAGGCTTCCTGATGATTTTTGGGTAATGGAAGGATTTCCGGTATGGGCAATCGTAGCAGAACCAGATACATCTATATTTAACACATCAATGCAGGACACCTCAATGTCACCAGACCCGGATACATTAATTGTTGTCGACTCTGTCTCAAGCTGAAAATTTTCGACCTTGATGGTGCCGGATGAACGAATGGTCTGCTCATCTATTTCTCCCAATAGCTCAATGCTCGCCTTGCCGGAAATGTCTATTTCTAGCTTGGCGAAATCCAGGCTTCCATCAGATATGATTTCGCTAATTCCTGAGCTATTAATAGATTCCAAATTTGGTACGGTGATATTTACCCAGACACCATAGTCAGTTTCAAAGCACCTTATATTATCCTTGAAGCCAATTTCTAATTTTTCACTCTTGACTTCGTAGGACATATGTGAGAATATGTCAGATTCGGCTTTCACCTGCACATTGATTTCAGGACCTTGCTTGATTTTCAAATTGATTGGCCCATAAAGTTTCACATGTTTGAAGTTAGGCATGGAAAGTTCGTATTCATTTACTGGTCCTGATCCAGTTAGACAAAGGTTTTCTTCATTACAACCTTGAGAAAAAAGTAAAGCAAATATTGAGATTATTAATAGATATTTCATGTTTCTATATTTTTATAAGTTATTGGTTATCAAGGCACAGCATCATGCTCCTGAGTGTATTAATTTGCCCCGGCCAAGCCGGTTTCATGACAATAAAATTTTGTTAGATCCTCTGGATATCCAGAAGAAGATATATTAATATTTAGTTTGAGATAATCAGTATCGAATTGACAGCTGATGTTTTTGAAGTATGAGTTTTAAAACTCTATTCGATAATTTAATATGGGAATAAGGCCAGCCATTGGGTAGTCAAGAATTGATTCATTTTTTGAATCATATTCTTGAGTCCACGTATTCAATCTGTTGGTGACGTTTTGGATATTCAAAGAAAGAACATGCTCGGATTTCTTTTTATAAAAATGCAGGCTCGCACCGATATCTAATCTTATATAGTCCTTATTATTTGTAGAGTAGATTTGATCTTCTTTATATATAGCTTCACCTTCAATTATGGATGCTTCCAGATCTATTGGGGTTTGTCTTTTACCGCCTGACCATACTGCTTTGGCATTTAGCCCTAACATTTTATTATCTCCCCATTTGTACTCTTTGCCTCCAACAAAATTGTTGATATAGCCAATATTGTATTGAGTATCATGCCATTTTCCGTCGGCGGGCTTGTATTTAGAATCAAACAAAGAAGTGTTGACCAAGAAATAATAGTTATTGCTAAAGGATTTCTGAACTGTAATCTCTAATCCATAGTTTCTACCTTTACCAATATTGGCCAGTGTGTCGTCACGGTTAGTTCCACCAAATATCGGTGACCAGTATTTGTCGGGATTTGTCGGAACTGGTAAATTACCCATGTACTGATAGTATGCTTCTGTTTTGAACAAAATATCCTTTCCAATAATTTTTTCATAAGAGGCTACAAAATGTTGTGCCCTTGACAATTTCAAAGACTTGTTTGGCAAATAAGCAGTGCCATCAGGCAATTCATTTTCGACAAAATAGACAGGTAGGTTTTCGTGTTTGCTATGTTTTCCGTATCCAAAACCCAGCTTTTGATTATTAGGCAATCCTACAACAAGGCCAAGTCTAGGCTCTAAGGAATTATCATTACTCAAATTGAAATGTGAATAATTCAATCCTCCACTTAATATGACGTTATCAGAAAACTTATACTTTGTCTGTACATAACCTTGATATAAATTGGTTTGTCCAGTGCTATTGATGTATGTATCCCAATCTTCTGTGCCATCTTCGCGACTACGTGTATAAAATTTATATCTAAGATTGTTCAATACAACACCTGTACGCATGCTCAATCGATTAGATAGTTTCCTATTGTAGTAAGAGCTAACCCGAATGTTCTTATTCTCTAGTTCATCAAAAAACGTTCCTTCAAACTTTCCAATGCTGTCCATCTCTTCAAAATTTTGTGAACTGTATGATGATGATGATGAGACAACGGTGTATATATATGATTTTTTATCTGTAAATAATGTGTGGCTTAAACCAGCAGCATACATTCCCGTCTTGGTGAGATCAATGTACCCATCTTCAAAATCTCCATTTGTGGTTGTATCCGGCATATATTTCTCATCAGCCTTAGAAAGGCCTCCAATTCCCCAGATAGAAAAATTACCCGCTTTTTTTGTTGGCAAATTTATTTTAAAAGAGAGGTCCTGATAACTCGGCAATGCATTTTCCGAAACACTGATATTCAGATCGTTTAACAATGACAGGGTCGAATAGCGATAATTAAATAGGAATGAACCATCGTAACCTTTCTTAAAAGGCCCTTCAGCTGACAAATCAATACCAAGTACACCCACTTGAAAGGTATATTCATTTTCCTCGTTATTGCCATTGCGAAGGTTAATGTCAAATACCCCTGAGATCGCATTACCATATTCTGCTGGAAAAGCTCCCGTATAAAAATCAGAGTTTCCTAGCATATTAACACTTAGAATACTTACTGCACCTGATGTGTACCCTTCCTCAGCAAAGTGATTTGGACTTGGGATTTCGACACCTTCCAACCTCCATTGCAACCAATAGGGAGAATTACCACGAATGACAATTTCATTTGAAGCATCATCTGTCCCGGAAACTCCAGCAAATACTTGAGCCATCCTGGCCGGATCACCTATCGTAGCTGCATATCTTTTGGTCTCTTCAGCATCAAAAGACTTTGCCCCGATAATTGCCATGTCATTTACAGGTTCTCCATTTGATCCGTTGATAGTAACTCCTCCGAGCGATTGAATTTTTTCCGTTAATTCCACTCTTAAAACGGCCTCTTTGGCAGATCCCAAGAGAAGTTCTGGAACAAATGCATCGGTATACCCTACAAATGAAACCTTAATGGTATAGCGGCCAACAGGTATGTTTTTTATAATGAAATCGCCATCTATATCTGTTGTTGTGCCCACGGAAGGATTGGTGTTCATGATTTGTACGGTGGCAAAGGGTAGAGGTGACTTTGAATCCTTGTCAAAAACCTGACCGCGCACAGTTTGCCGGAAGACATTGGTGTCTTTAGGCTGATCTATACTTGTCTTATTAATTGGTTTGATTACGATTGTCGTATTTACTTTTTCGTAAGTTAAACCTGTGTTTTTTAGTAACTTATCTAAAGCTTCTTCTAATGTTACTTTTGATAAATTCAGTGAAAACTTAGGAGCAGCACTCAGCTCTTCATTGTTATAAATAAAGCTGATGTCTGTCTGATTTCTTAAATCATTGATTGCTGCCTCAATGGTGGTATCCTGTAAATTAAGACTTATCAAATCAGATTGAGCTTGCGCTGTTTCAGCCAACAACAATGCTGTTGCTGCTATGAGAAGACAATATTTGAGCACTTTATTCATTATGTGAAGTGTGCTTTGTTTCGGTTTGTTTATGCAATATATTTCCATCTGCTTAATAGTTATTAAGAATTTCAAGTTTAATTAAGATGATATTTGATTAGGGATGCGGCCGCACCCGGGTAGCTTATAAGATCACAATTGTATGGCCTCGGATATTAAATTTCACATCTGTGGTCATTTCAAGCATTTCAAGAATGGAAGAGATGCTTTGATCATTATTTAATCTGGCAGTAAAATGATAGTCCTTTGCCGATTCATTTTCGAACTCATACTTAAAGTCATACCACCTAGCTAATCGCCTCATTACCACTTCAAGATTTGCCTGACTAAACTCAATTTTTCCCTGCGTCCAAGAAGTATATTGAGATGTGCTGACTTCAACAACTTCAAACCTTGATTCGTTCTTGTTTAAAATTGCCTGATCGTTGGGTTTTAGTATATGTCCTTCGTCGGCATCAGTTTGATGATTTGAATAAACCATTACCTTGCCTTCCACAAGAGTTGTCTTGGCCGCTAAATCATCTGGATAGGCTGACACATCGAATCTGGTTCCTAATACCCTGACGTCCATCTCATCACTTGACACGATAAACGGTTTGCCATTATGACTGACGTCAAAGTATGCCTGTCCTTTGAGATAAACTTTTCTTACACTATCTGAGAACGATACGGGGTATTTTAGAGATGAACCTGCGTTTAATGTTACCTCAGTGCCATCGGCCATGACTAAACTATAATTGCCCCCATTTGGCGTAATGAGTTCGTTATAGATCAAAGCTTGGTGTTGTTCATCCGCTACATCTTCAGAATAGGTCAAAGAGTTTTGTCGATTATTTATCTTAGTATTGCCTTGTTTCATTTCTGTTGCAATTGATTTATCTTCTAAATCGACAATACCTCCATCTGACAATACAAGGGTAGCTCTTTGAGACCCTGGAACAACTACATTATCGAGTTGAGCAAAGTCTCGGGATGTTGGGGTACTGAAAAAATACCATAAAATACCTGTCAACATGATCATTGGAACTAAAATAGCTGCATAGCGCAAGAACGATTGAGGAAAGAATCGAACAGTTTTGGTATTGAATAGTTCTTTTTCAAGATTAGTTCTGACATCATTCTTTTGAAATAATTGATAGACGTCAAGTTTATTGAATAGATATTTATTATCTGTTGCCTTTTCAATTATTATTTGGTGTTCGTCTTTTTCATTTGCCCAATCCTGCAATTCATTCTCTTCTTTTTCAGAAAGAATTCCTTTGTTCTTTTTGACGATCAGCTCCGATATATAAAAATGCTTGTCCATGTCTTTATTTTCCATTCGTAACTAAAACAACAAGAGGCTAAAACAGGGTGAAGAGAAAATGATTTTATTTTTTGAAAATAATCAAAGGCTCAATAAAATGCCGTTTATCACAGGATTAAGCTTGCTTTTTAATTTTGCGTAAGCGATTTTCTTTTGAGTCTTTACGGTATTTTCAGAAATATCTAGCTCACTGGCGATCTCACGATTTTTCAATCCCTTCAATGCTAAGAGCATTATTTTTTGTGCGGAAGTGGGCAATTGATTGATTTCTGAATAAAGCTGATTAAATGCTTCTTCTTCAATTATATGTTGTGTGAAAAACTGCTCAGATTCCAATTCATATATGAGATCGGCCTGATGTTTCTTCAATACTGTCTTGTGTTTGAGATAATTGAGGCATTTATTTCTTGCAGAGGTATATAGAAAAGCCTTGATTTCGTTGATATGACTAAATTCCTTCTGGTGCTCCCAAAATGAAACAAAGACATCTTGAATGATATCTTCTACATCAGACTGGTCATTAATATATTTGTAACTAAAAGCACAGAGCGCATTAAAATATAAATCAAAAACTTTGTCAAAGGCTTTTTTATTTCCTGAATTTATTCCAGAAACAATCTCTTCATTCACTGGGCGTCTACCTTAAATTTTAACAAAAAGTGAATTGAATGTTCGTTTTTCCAATTCGCCAACCAAATATAATAAGTTCATCTATAACAATTTGAATAGTCATAAATGAATAAAATGAAAACTAAATCAAGAATGTTCTAAAGTTTAGCGGTATTCCGTTTAAACAATTAAAAGTCATGATTTTCCAATAAAAAGCCTCTTAAATCCAGAGAAAGGAAAAGTTGGAATCATATCAAAATATGAAATACGCTGAATTGAGATACGGATTTGAAAAAAGCATTAAATAGTTCCCTCTTGGGAAACAGCAGGAAGTTGCTGATTATATTTCCGGGCTAAGCAGGAAATGATGAGGAATAACCATTTGTAAAAAAAAATATTCTGCTGATCCTGAAAGGCTTAGGTTTGGATGATGGGTATAAGGAATAGAATAAATTTGTATTGCCATCATATTCCCTTAAAATTGCCGTCATATTCCCTTGACATCTTTTCGTTCTGTTGCACATTAAAAAAAGTCAGTTTATGAAAATTTTCATTTCAGCGTGTTTGCTATTGGTACTTTTCTTATCAAATGTATTTGCGCAAGAAGAGAAAAAGCCCAAGGTTACATTTAATAATGGAGTTGGTATAATTCACCCAGATAGTCTTTTCTCTTTAAATTTCAGATTTCGGCTTCAGGCAAGAGCTGCATTTACAACGTATTCCGGAGAAAACTTAGAGATAGAAAGTGTTGAGGCGCGTATCAGAAGAATGCGCCTTCGTTTCGCAGGTTTTATGTTGAGCCCAAGGTTAACGTATTACATTCAGCTTTCGTTTTCTCGGGGAGATATGGATTGGAATGGTATTGATAATTCCGTCTACAACTCAAGTCCTAATGTTGTGCGCGACGCAGTTCTTAACTATAAATTCTCGAAGCGATTTACGCTTGGTTTTGGCCAAACAAAACTTCCTGGAAATCGTCAGCGTAAGGTTTCTTCAGGTGAACTTCAGTTTCCTGATCGAGCATTGACCAATGCGATTTATACTGTCGATCGTGATTTTGGTTTATTTGGAACTTATAATGGTGAAATTTCCAGCATGGTTTATTTATTAAAAGGAGCTGTCAGTACAGGTGAAGGTAGAAACTCCCTAATTTCAGACAATGGATTGGCCTACACAGGGCGCGTTGAGTTTCTTCCGTTTGGTGCATTCACCAACAAAGGTGATTATTTTGAAGGTGATCTTGAACGGGAGCAAACGCCGAAACTTTCAATTGCAGGAGGGTATTCCTACAACGCAAAAGCAAGAAGGACTCGTGGAACAACAGGATCAGATCTTTATGAATCGCGTGATTTAGAATCTATATTAATTGATATGGTTTTTAAATATTATGGTTGGGCATTTTCTTCAGAATACTTAACCCGGAACACGGATAACCCCATCACTACCAACAATGATGGTGAAATCAGAACAGCAGTAATTGGTCGCGGCAATCTTTTTCAGACGAGTTACATTTTTAGAAACAATTTTGAAATTGCCGGTCGATATGCAGTTTCAGTACCAAATAAAAAGGTGTATTCCTATCAGCCACAGCTTGAAGAAGTCGCCATTGGGGCAACCAAATATTTGCGTAAACACCGGGTTAAATTGCAGTTTGATCTTACCTATGGAATGACTACAAACAAAGAAACAGATACTACTGCGGATTATTGGAGACCGCGATTCCAAGTAGAACTGGGAATCTAATCAAAAGAACCCTCAAAGTATTGGCATCAGTTGCCTGAAAAAATCACAGTTAGTGCGAGCTTTTAGCTAGTATCCAAATGCAAACGTTGGTTCTCTTGTGCTTATGGGAAAATCTGAATAGGGAAAAGCCCCTAAATTCCATGGATTTTGAACATATACCCTCCATATCAAAAAACTTACGGCAAATAGCATTTCGGACAAATTGGATATGTTAGCACATTGCTGTATTTTGTAGTTGGAAATTGAAGAACAGCCATCAAAAATCCATGATGCCGCTATTACATATTTATGCGCAATTGGGTCGATAATGCTTTTTATGCAACTAAAATAGATATTATGAATAAAATTATATTCTTATCAATTGCCTTGTTTCTCATTTCAAATTATTCATTTTGTCAAACGAAAGACGGGTACGATATAGTTGAATATAACGACCTGACCTATTTGAGCAAGGATTTAATTTCTGATAACAGCCTCCAAAGATTAAACTTAGTATTGCCGATCAAGAATGATGAAGTGCCACTCTTGATCTGGATTGGCGGGGGAGCTTGGTCCTATGGCGACAAAAATCAAGAAATGGATCTCGCTAGGAAGTTTGCAGCGAAAGGAATAGCCTTTGCGAGCGTCGGACATAGGCTGAGTCCGGCAATATGGAGGGATTCGACTTTGAATTCGGGAATTCAACATCCCAAACATATCGAAGATGTGGCGGCATCTGTTAGGTGGCTAAATGAAAATGCTTCGAAGTATGGGTATGATAAGCATAATATTTTCATTGGCGGCTTTTCCTCAGGAGGACATTTATCGGCGTTGATTTGTTTGGATAGTACCTACTTGAACAAAGTAGGGCTTACTACTAAAATATTCAAAGGCGTTATTCCGATTTCAGGGACGTATGATATAGTAAATTATCATGATGTACTCTTAAATGGAGGCAGACCGGAACTCGCCAAATTACATGTAGAAGCCGTTTTTGGAGATAGAGTAGATGGTTTCAAAGGAGCATCACCGATAGCTTATCTTGACAATCTATCCATTCCAATGCTAGTCGTCTGCGACAATGATTTATATAATTACACAAAACTTTTCGAAGAGCGAATTCGGGAAACCGAGTTTAGAGATGTGCAAGTGGTTTATTCCTACAACCTTTCACATGGAGGGCTGTGGAGGGATATGTCTTTCTCCGAAAAAAGTGTATATCGAGAAATAATTATAAATTTTATTGAAACTCATTCTGAAATGGGATAGCGGAACAATTATGCATAAATGAATCACGAAGCCCATAAAAGCCTTTAAAATCCATGGATTTTAAAGGCTTTTTAGCTGCTCAAGCTAACCCACATGTTTCTTTGTCCAGTTCTACTTCTACCGTGTAATGCTCAAAGTGGTATAGTTTCAGGGTGGATTTTATCTCATTCTTTATTTTCAATAGTTCGTTTAAGTCATTGATTGACTTAAGCTTAACATGAGTTGTAAAAACATGCTGTTCTCCATCAAGTGACCAGATGTGGCTGTGGTGCAAAGAATCTATATGCTCAATAGAGAGCAGTTCCTTTTCGATGGAATTCAGACTTACACCTTCCGGAACACCTTGCAAGAAAACGAAAAGCGTTTCTTTCAATCGCTTGGTGACGTTCCAAAGAATATATACCGTGATGAGCAGGGAAAGCGCAGGATCGAGATAAAGATTGTTATAAAATTTCAGGATAATCGCCACCACCAAAACTGCGGCCCAGCCCAAAACATCTTCTATCAAATGCCACGAAACCACTTTTTCATTCAGGGATTTACCACCGCTGAGTTTATATGCTGCGTATCCATTGACCAATACCCCAATGATGGCAAATACAATCATCCCATTGGCATCTGATGCCTCTGGTGCCATAATCCTGCGAATGGCCTCGCTCATCACATAAACCGAACCGCCAATAAGCACCAATGAATTGATCAATGCTCCGAGAAGGGAAAATCGGGAATACCCAAAACTGAATTTTGACGTAGCTCCTTGCTTCGATTTTTTGTCCAAATACCAAGACAGGCCGAGCGATAGGCTATCGCCCAGATCATGAACGGCATCGGAAATAATCGCAATACTGTTCACATATACCCCACCAAAAAATTCCAGTATGGTAAATCCAAGGTTGAGGAAAAAGGCAATTTTCAGGTTCTTGCCTGAATGATGATGAGCATGATCGTGTCCCATATTGTAACCGTAAAATATCCGGTAATGTAATTACACTACCGGATAAAATAAAAATTAATGACTGTGCTCGTTTTCACCTTTTTTCATTTCAGCCATAAGATAATAAGCATTATTCCATGCTAATTGAGTCTGGTTGTCAATCGGTTCTAAGAGTTTTATTTCTACCCATCCATTATCTTTAATTCCTGTTTTTACCTCAATAGGCTGGAATGCCCATTCAGAATTTTCGGCTGTTGCTGTGAATATAAAATATTTTCCACCTTCGCTCACTACAGCCGACTCCGGTAATGCATAAGTTGACACATTATCTATCAAAATCTCACCGCGTACATACATTCCAGGCAATAACAAGCCTACTTTGTTTTCAATTTCGGCATGGAGATGAATGGCTTTTGGGTCACTTTCAAAGTTCTTACCCACCGTATATATTTCTGCTTCTAGTTCGACATCTTCTGCGGCTTCTAATCTAAACCTTACTTTTTGGCCCTCTTTTACCTTGTGGATATCCTTTTCAAAAACCATCAGATCGGCATGGATATGATCGATATTGACAATCTCAAATAGTTCAGTTTGTGGAGATACATATTGTCCTGTTTTTATTTCTACCAAACGAACATATCCATTAATCGGAGACCTGATGCCAATATGCTCTATGATATTTCCATTTCGGATCGTTTCAGCTGAAAGGTGTAAAAGCTTTAGCTGTGCGGTAAGCCCATTGACGGTCGATTTCATGGATTGATAATCTGCCTTTATTTTTTGGAATTCTTTGCCCGATCCTACTTTCTCTTCATATAGCCTTTTTTGGCGGTTATATTCTTGTTTCAAATATTGCAACTCATTCCATTTATTAGCATAATTAGTTTGTAATTGTATTAAATCTGGATGGCTTATATAGGCCAATACTTCTCCTTTGGTGATTTTCTCACCCTCTATCACCATTATTTTGGTGATGTTGGCGCCGATGATGGCCGTTACCGCTGCTTCATTTTGAGGGGGAACTTCTAGTTCGCCATTTGCCGCAACGTATGATCCCATATCCCGTTTTTGCAAAGTATCGATTTTCATGTCCATACTCTCAAACTGTTGTTTAGAAAAGTGAACCTCCTGCTTATGAGCATCATGAGCTTGTGGCTCTTCCTGATGAGTGTTGCTTTCTTGTTCGGAATTACTGCAGGATGCGGCGAATAACGCAACTACTCCTAAAAGTATATATATATTGATTTTCATAACATTTTAATTATAAGTGGTATTTCCAATTAGGTATTCAAGGCTGATAAGTGCCTGATTATATCCGTTTTGTGTATTTAGATAGTTGAATTTTAAGTCCAAAGCCTGATTGAGATTTTGAAAATATTCTACGTAGCTAATAGCGCCATTTTCAAAACTTTTTTGTGCATTTCTAATAATCAGGTCAGCCTGTGGTACCGCTTTTTCGCGGTAATAGTCCAAGCTGCTTTTGAACTTCAGCACATTTTGCAATTGTTGATCATGCTTTCCTCTAATGACGGTTTCAAAGTATTTTGCATTAGTCTCAGCAATGTCTGTTTTGATTTTAGCGGTATTGATATCAGCCTTGTAAGCGCCAAAAAACAGTGGAATGCTTATGCCTGCCTGAATGCTGTTGAACCTGTCGGATGAAGTGGCAAAACCACCGTCAGACGTGCGATTTCCAATGAGGGACTGGTTATAGTATCCAATTGAAATATCGGGGAGCATTTTAGCCGAGGTAACTTCCTTTTTGGCGTTTTCAATTTTGATTTGCTGTTTTATCAGTGCTAGTGATGGATTATTAACTATCTCTAACTGCTCTGTTAAGTCAATAATGGGCTTTTTTTCCATGGATTTTGGTATGAATTTCCGGTCAATGGTGTCATTCAATAAAATGCGAAGCTGATTTTGCTGAATGGCAATATCAGCTTCAACCATCTTTTGTTCGTTTTGAATATCCAGAACGCTTGTTTCAGCAGATGCCTTTTCCAAATAGCTCGTTGCTTCCGTTTCATACCGAATTGTGGCTGCATGCAAAAAACGTCTGTAAATGCTATCCTGATAGCTAAGCAATTTTTCTTTTTCCATTAGAAAGGCTAATTGGAACCAAGCTTGCTGAATATTCATTGTCAGCTCATTTTCAGCCACTGCGAGCTGCTGCTCTCTACCAGATATTTTCTCATCAGCTAATTTTCGCCGCTTGGAGTAAACAGTAGGAAATTCAAAATTTTGACTAATGTTAAATGCAAAATCATCTTCAAAGCTACTGTACTGACCATACTGAACCCCCACATCTGTTTTCTGTGGGTTAAAAGCCCTCTTTTTTCCATGCTCTTGTAGTTCAATGTTCGATTTGGCAGATCTCACATAACCATTATTAGCAAGGCCAATTTCCAAAGCTTGCGACAATTCGGAAATATTTTTGCTAGATGAATCTTGCGCTCTCACTCCAGAAGTTGAGAAAAAAGAGACAAGACACAGTAAAGTTATTACTGATAAGATACTGGGACGTAATGCTTTATTGCTTCTCATTTCGACTGATCTATAAAGTATGGGTAGAATAAATAAAGTAAGCAATGTAGCTGTGATCATGCCGCCAATCACCACTGTAGCCAAAGGCTGCTGAACTTCGGCTCCGGCAGAAGTGGATATGGCCATTGGCAAAAACCCTAAAATATCCGTAAGAGCTGTTAACAGTATTGGCCTTATTCTTCTTTTGGCGCCATTCCTGATACGTTCACCAAGGTCTGTGGAGCCTTCCTCTTTCAATTCATTCCAGCCACTAATGAGCACCAGTCCATTGAGAACAGCAACACCAAAAAGGACAATGAAGCCAACGCCTGCCGAAATACTGAAAGGCATGTCCCTAATCCACAATGAAAATATACCACCAATTGCCGCTAAGGGAATGGCTATATAAATCATCACAGTTTGTTTCAGGGATTTTAATGCAAAAAATATGAAAATGAATATGAGGCCAAGTGCTACGGGAACTACCACTTTCAATTGTTTGGTAGCACGCTCTAGGTTTTCAAAAGCACCTCCATATCTGATGTAATAGCCTGGTGATAAATCCAATTCTGCATCCAATTTTTGTTGAACCTCGGTCACAAGAGATTTAATATCTCTCCCACGAACGTTTATTCCGACATAGGTCCTGCGATTGGTATTGTCCCTGCTAATTTGCATGGGGCCAGACTGATAGCTTATTTCAGCGACTTCCTTGAGGGGAATTTGCGCTCCATTGGCAAGGTTAATATAGATGCCTTTGATGTCTTCTATGCTCTTTCGATGTTTCTGATCGAGTCTGACTACAAGGTCAAAGCGTTTCTCACCCTCAAAAATAACTCCGGCTTCTGCTCCAGCAAAGGCTGATTGTACAATAGTGTTTAAATCAGCAATAATAAGACCATACTGAGCCAGTTTGGAGCGGTTGTAGTTGACCGTAATCTGCGGTAAGCCGCTGGTGGCTTCTACTTTCATATCGGCCACTCCCTCAACTGTGGAAATGATTTTTCCCATTTCTTCAGCCTTGGTAGCCAAAACATCCAAATCTTCACCAAAGAGTTTTACAGCGATATCTTCTCTTACCCCAGTGAGCAATTCATTAAAGCGCATTTCAATAGGTTGTGTAAATTCTAAATTTACTCCCGGGACACGGCTTATAGCTGCTTTTATTTTATCCACCAATTCTTCTTTAGATGAAGCCGAAACCCATTCATCTTTAGGTTTTAGTATGATAAAAGAATCTGCAATATCCATGGGCATGGGGTCAGTGGGAACATCTGCCACACCTATGCGGCTCAGTACGTGTATGACTTCCGGAAATTCTGCTTTTATAATTTTCTCTATTTCTGTAGTTGTAGCAATGGTTTCAGAAAGTGAGCTACCTGGTTTGAGAATGGCATGAAAAGCAATATCACCTTCATCCAATTGTGGGATAAACTCACCACCCATTCGGGAGAAAGCGAAAATAGCCAGCCCTAATAGAATCACTGCTGAGGCCAAAACCAACTTGGTTTTCTTTAGCACTTGATCTAATGCTTTTACATAAACATCTTCTATCCAATGAACTACTTTGTCACCCCAGGAAAGTTTTTCATTTTTTTTCGCACGAAGAAACCATGCCGACATCATGGGTACATAAGTGAGGCATAGAATCATGACCCCAATCATGGCAAACATAAACGTTAGTGCCATTGGTTGGAACATTTTTCCTTCCACACCTTGCAATACCAGTATAGGTATGAATACTATTAAAATAATTAACTGACCAAAAAAGGCTGAGCTCATCATTTTTGATGCAGATTTTACTGCAATATTATCTCGGTCAGCTGATGTGATATTCTTATGTTTAAGGATCCGTTGATGTATGGTAAAAACCGTTCCTTCTACTATGATTACAGCCCCGTCAATGATGATTCCGAAATCAATAGCTCCCAAACTCATGAGGTTGGCCCACACATCGAATACATTCATCATAATGAAAGCAAATAGGAGGGAAAGCGGGATGGTGGAAGCTACGATGATCCCCCCACGCCAATTTCCTAGCAGAAAAACCAAAACAAAAATCACGATAAGAGCCCCTTCGACGAGATTGTTGCTTACCGTTCCTGTGGTTTCGGCAATCAAGGAACTACGGTCAAGAAAAGGTTCTATGCTGATTCCCTCTGGAAGCGATTTCTGTATTTCATCTACCCTGTTTTTTACCGCCTTGATTACGTCATTTGAGTTGCCACCCTTGAGCATCAGAATCATTCCACCAACAGCTTCACCTTTGCCATCTTTGGTGAGCGCACCATATCTTACGGCTTTTCCAAACTGGACTTTGGCCACATTTTTGATCGTGATCGGAATTCCACTGGAGTTTTTAACCAACATATTTTCAATGTCCTCAATGCTTCTTGCCAATCCTTCACCACGAATAAAATTGGCATGATGGTCTTTTTCGATATAAGCCCCACCGGTATTCTTATTATTCTTTTCCAAAGCATTGAAAATATCATTGATGGTAAGTCCGCTTGCTTTCAGTTCATCTGGGCTAATGGCCACTTCATATTGCTTCACATCACCTCCGAACGCATTGACTTCAACCACTCCCGGAACCATGGCCATTTGCCTTTTGATAATCCAGTCTTGCATGGTGCGTAAATCAGAGGCTGAATACGTATTCTCAAACTCTGGGGCAACATCTAAGGTATATTGATAAATCTCCCCTAAGCCTGTAGAAATGGGGCCAATGGTTGGCTCTCCAAATCCTTTGGGTATTTCGTTTTTGACTTCGGTTAATTTTTCTGCAACCAACTGGCGAGGAAGATATGTACCCATATCATCTTCAAATACAATGGTCACCACAGATAACCCAAAGCGGGAAACCGAGCGAATCTCTTTGACTCCTGGTAAATTGGCCATAGCCAATTCTACAGAATAGGTTACAAACTGCTCTATATCTTCTGTGCCTAAATTTGGAGCTTGAGTAATGACTTGAACCTGATTATTTGTGATGTCAGGTACGGCATCAATGGGAACTTTTGTCATGCTCCAAATCCCCGCTGCTACAATCGAGAGGGTGAACAGAGCAATGATCAGCTTATTCTTTACAGAATAAGCAATGACATTATCTATCATAATACTTGTATTAAATTCAACGATGAGAAAAAATAAAAGTGGGAGGGCAGACCCCTCCTAAGAAAAATGTTGAATTAACACCTAGGTGGCCGAAATAGGGATAAGAGTGACATATCTGGCAAGAAATCCAGAAAATTCGAATTATAAACTGAATGTAAAGAAATATTAGAAATGGGAAATAGGGTGGGATTTAGTTGCACATGAACGTGGCAGCAATGGCAATGACATAGCGGAGAACACATATCTGCAATATCATCATGATTGTGCTCTTGAGCAGACTCTATTTGATATTCATCAACTGATACAATATCAGCACATGGCCAAAGAACTAGCGCAAATACATAAAGGGATAATATTGCTGCGATCATTTTCACAGTACAAACATAACAAGAAATCCATGCAACCTATTTGCAAAGTTTTAGGAACAATTGGCACAAATTCCATGGTAAACCATGTTGGCAGATTTGGCTTTAAAGCCATTAGGGATTTTTAATGAAGGGACTTTTGTCTGGGTGAAACAGAAGGTTTCAGCACACTTTTCGCAATTGAAATGAACGTGCTGATCTTGTGGAGCGCATTCACAACCTTCTTCACAAAGTGCATATTTGACAGAGCCTTTGCCTTCTATGCTGTGAATTAGTTTTTTCTCTTCGAATGTTTTTAACGTGCGGTATAGAGTCGCTTTGTCGGCTCGGTGAAATTTTCCTTCAAGGTCTGTCAAACTCAAGGCTGCTTCGCTTTCAACCAGTTGCTGTAAAACCAACAAGCGCATGTTGGTAGGTTTTATGTTTCGCGAGTTGAGCTTTTTCTCAAAATTCATTTCCGTTGAAAAAGTTGTTTATGGTGAATTATTTAATTCTTACAAATTTAGAAATAATTGTTTATGAATTTATCCCATGAATTTTCAAGTCAGGGTAATTTCATGGATTTACAAGGCTTTTTTTAATAGGAAAATATCCTTGATCCCAACAAGGCATCTCAACTGTGGAAAAACAACTGTTTTCACATATCGTGAAAGATAAACTTTTATATTAGGGGTTTTAATTTTTTGTCAGATTCTCTAACCAAAATATTGTTATGCATAAAACAAAAAGCCACTATTTTTCCATGATTGGAATTCTTATAACACTTGCTTTCAGTCCGATCTTGAGTTTGGCTCAAACAGATTATTCAGTGTTGGGTTTTTGGGATTATTATTCTGATGCTGAAAATACTCTGTACAAACAGCAGTGTGCTATTTCTTTTCAAAGCCTAATTGAAAGGAAAAAGGAAATTGCACAGCTTAAAACGGAAAGTGATTGGCTGCAACGACAACAATTGGTAAGAGAAAAACTACTTGAAGCTGTAGGGCCTTTTCCTGAAAAAACGCCTCTAAATCCAGTAATTGTTAAGAAAATTAAAAAGGACGGGTATAGCGTTGAAAAATTGTATTTCGAATCTATGCCGGGTGTTAAAGTCACGGCTGCTTTTTTCATTCCGGATGGAAAGAAAAAAAACTTGCCAACAATTATTTATTGCAGCGGTCACAGTAGTTTGGCCTTTAGAAGTGATGGTTACCAGCAAATGGTTCTTAATTTGGTCAAGAAAGGTTTTGCTGTTTTAGCTTTTGACCCTTATGGCCAGGGAGAACGAGCACAATATTTTGATGAGAAAGAGGGTGAATCTCGTTTTCCACCAACGAAAGAGCATTCTTATCCCGGAGCACAACTTTTTATCAATGGGGCGTCCTCAGCTCGATACATGATTTGGGATGGCATTCGCACAGTAGATTATCTATTGACCCGTAAGGAAGTGGACAAAGATCGCATTGGAATTACAGGAAGATCTGGTGGTGGTACGCAAAGTAGCCATATTGCGGCATTTGACCCAAGAATCAAAGCATCTGCACCGGAATGTTATATCACTTCGCTGGAATATCAATTAAAAACTAGAGGCCCTCAAGATGCAGAACAAAATTTCATGAATTGGATCGGCCTTGGTTTGGATCAAGCAGACCTCCTAGAGGTAAGAGCACCCAAGCCGACTTTGATGATCACGACAACTAGGGATATTTTCAGTATTCAGGGAGCGAGGGATACTTATCATGAAGCAGGACAAGCTTATGCCGTTTTTGGTGAAAAGGGTAATTTAACCATGGTGGAAGATAATGCAGGCCATCAATCCACTTTGAAAAATCGGGAAGCCATGTATGCCTTTTTTCAAAAACATTTGGAAAACCCAGGCAATGCCCAAGATGAAGACGTAGAAAAATTCCCAGTTGAGGAATTGTATGTGACAGAAACAGGACAGCTTTCCACATCCATTCAAAGTAAATTTTTATTTGATATTAATTCGGAGCTGACAAAATCAAATATGGATATGTTGCATGGAAAAAGGAAGGATTTGGAGCGACATTTAACGGAAGTGAAAGCGAAGGCCATGGAGATAACTGGCATTGACAAGGGGAGCATCGGACAAGGGAAATTGGTCTTTTCAGGTCAGACAGAATTTGATGACTACTTTATAAACAAATATTTAATCGAGCAGGCAAACGATCAGGTTATCCCATTTGTGGTATTTTTGCCAAAACAAGCGAAGAATCAAGCAGTTCTTTATTTGGATAATTTGGTTGATAAAAAATCTGATGAAACCTATAGTATTCCGATTCAATTGGTGAAAAAAGGAATGACGGTAATAGCACCGGATTTGCCGGGATATGGTGCATTGGGGCCCGGATATCTAAAAGGTGATGCGTATTTTGGAAATACATCATACAATCAGTGGTTTGCCGGAATTTTAAATGGCAAAAGCACGGTAGCGATTCACGCGGAGGACATAGCTACGCTTTTGCATTTTTGCAATGATGAGTTGGAATTAGACGATAAAAGAATAATTGGCATGACTAAAGGTGGCTTTAATTCGAGCTTGTTGCATGCGTCTGTGGCTGGAGTGCATTTCGATGGCATGGTGTTTATTGACCCAATAATGTCCTTTGAATCCATAGTTTCTACCAAAGAATATAAATCAGAATATATTCCTTTTACAGTAGCAAGAGCTTTGCCGTCCTATGATTTACCGGATTTATCAGCGGCAGTTGCCCCGGAAAATTTGGTGATTTATCATGCTGAAAATGCTAACGGAAATGATGCGGACCTTGATGATATGAACGCTTATGATTTGGTGAAAAAGCATTATAAATCCATGAATAAGGAAAATAATTTTACTATTATCCCAGCAGGATCTCATGGAAATTGGATGGATTTTATAGATAAAATGTGGTAGCTCCTTCAATAGGCTCAGATGGAATTATTAACTAACTACGAATGATGAAAAGTAACAGAACCCGAATTGTTAAGTCTATTCTCCTATCGTTAATTTTTTTATCAAGCTTTCAATTAATTGCTCAGGAGCATCTGGATGTCAATCATCAAAAGAAAACTCATGAGCAAAATGCGATGGGAAATGAAGCCACACTAAAAATTTTGCTTTTTTCCGGCACAGGTTGGTTTCGTCATCCGGGCATTCCTGTAGTAAATGGATGGATTGTGAGGTTGGGAGCAGAACACAATATGCAGGTAGATGTTAGTGAGACAGGAGATGATATATCGAAGGAGAAATTAAGTTATTACGACGTCTTGCTGTTTAACAATGCAAATGTTCTGGATAAAGTCTTTAATGAAGAACAGCGCAATGCCATTGAAGAATGGTATAAAGATGGGGGAGCAATTGTTGGTTTGCATGCGTTATTAGTACATCAGGAAAATTGGCCATGGCTGTTGGAATTGGGAGGTTGTGATTTCAATAGTGATTCTGAATTTCTTAAAGCTAAATTGGTCGTTGACCCCGCGGCCACGAATCATCCTGCAGTTGCAGGAATGGGCAAAGAGTTTTGGTATGAAGCGGATTGGACCAATCACACAAGGGCTGTAACCGGCTTGCCGGGGTTACAGGTTTTACTCAGGGTGGACGAATCGACATACGAACCAGTTAGGGAATATTTTAAGACCAGAGGAGGAGTGCCAATGGGAAAGGACCATCCTATAGCCTGGACTAGGGATTGGGGTGGTGGAAGGTTTTTCTATACAGAATTAGGCCACGACATTCGCTCATTGGATACAGATTTTGGAAGACAACATCTTATAGAAGGAATAAAATGGGTAGTGAAAAATGAATGATATAGCTATTTTGTGCTAATGATCATAAGAACTTAACCACACCACCCCTTACAATAAAATTATACCTAAATAACAGTTGAAAAACCATGAAGACATTCTCATCTATTGCTTTAGTTTTTTTTATCATTTCCTCTTGCGGTAGTCCGCAGCCTACATTTCAGGTTTCTGCTCAGGATGGTCTCCTTTTTGCCAAAGCGCATGAAAATGGCATTGAAGCCAATGAAGGTTTTGTTCGCTGTCAAAATTTCGTTCAAGGCTGGTTGGATCAAAGCGATCCGGAAACAGGACTTATCCCCAGAAACCTCGAAGCTTCCAAAGACATTTGGAACGCACAGGATGCCGCAGCCGACAATTACCCCTTCATGGTGCTCACATCCTTTTTTGTGGATCAGCAAATGTTCAATGGCAGAATGTTGGACATGCTGCATACGGAAAAGCGGCTAACTTCTAGGGTAAATAGTTTACCGGACACATATTCATTTTCCAAAAAGGGCTTTGAAAATGAAAAAGTTGATATAGCTAAGATTGTGTTTGGTACTTCAGAATATATCAAAGATGGGTTGCTGCCTCTGACGGAATGGTTGGGGCAGAGCCCATGGTCTGAGCGGATGATTGAGATGTTGTATGATTTGAAAAATGAAATAGATATTGCTGATCAAATCCATAGAGGAGGAAAGAAAAACTCTACGCGTGAAGAAGTAAATGGTGAAATGCTACAGACTCTTTCCAGAGTTTATTGGATGACAGGCGATGAGCAGTTGCTGGATTGGGCCATAAAAATTGGCGATTATTATCTGCTTGGCGATCATTTTCCAACACGGGACTTAGATTATCTCAGGTTACGCGATCATGGTTGCGAACTGATTTCGGGGCTTTGCGAGTTGTACGTTGCTACAAGTTATGCCAAGCCGGATAAGAAAAAAGCCTATCAAAAACCATTGCATGAAATGCTAGACAGAATTCTGGAAGTGGGTAGAAATGAGGATGGGATGTTTTATGATGCAATCAATCCGCAAACAGGGGAGATTGAGCAAGAGCGTATTGCTGACACTTGGGGATACACACTTAATGGATATTATGACGTATTTCTGTTGGACCATACCCCGGAATACAAAGAAGCGATCCTGAAAATATTTTCTAATCTGCACAAATACACCAACCATGATTGGGAGGGAGGAAGTTCCGACGGCTATGCAGATGCGATAGAAAGTGCCTTGAATTTGTATAACCGCATTCCCAATTCTGAAGTTCCCAAATGGATGGACAGCGAAATAAAAGTGATGTGGGGCAAGCAGCTGGAAAGTGGCATCATTGAGGGCTGGCACGGAGATGGTAATTTTGCCAGGACGACTATCATGTACAACTTATGGAAAAGCAAAGGATTGTACGTGCAGCCATGGCGGGAAGACCTTATCCTTGGGGCAGAGCAAAATGGAGACAGCTTGCTGATCTCAATAAGTGCCAAAAAACCATGGACAGGCAAGCTGTATTTTGATAAACCGAGGTATAAAGAAAACATGAAACTGCCCATCGACTGGCCTAGAATTAACCAATTTCCGGAATGGTTTACCGCCGATAAAGCCGCGCAATATCAGTTGGTGGATTTCGACAAGCAAGAACAAAAGCAATATGGAGGAAATCAGTTGATCGATGGTGTTGATTTGGAAATTACGGATGGTAAGAAGTTGGTGGTTTTTTAATCCACTCAATTGGAAGTTGAGAATTCATTTCAAAGGCATTAAAATTCCATTAGATTAGCGGTGCTGGATGGTCTGAGTAGGTTGAATAGGCAGATTATAGGCTTAATGTATAATACATATGAGAATTAAGGCATTCAGAATTGAAAATTATAAAAATATTCAATTGGCTGAAGTTGCCAATCTTCCAGATTTTGTTGTTATCTGTGGAGGAAATGGCAGCGGTAAAAGTTCTATTTTAGAAGCTTTGTTGACGATTAGAAATTTTTTAGCACATCAGGTTGACAAAAAACAACGATTTCAATTCGATACTAGTGTGATTTCTGCTGATAGCCAAAACACGTCAATCCAAGTAACTTTTCAATTTACAATCGAAGAGATTGAATATATTAATAAGAAATTTGCAGGTAGGCATAGCCTTCCGGAGGAACATACTATTAAAGTTATATTAAAAAGAAATGATGACCCTAATCTAAAACATGACCCAAATGATATTGATGACACATTTATTAATGATAACAAAAGTTATTTAGATCAAATTGAAGGATCTGATGCAGCTGTATTTCAATTGCTATATGAGCACAAAGCTGGAGTGAGCGTTTTTGACTATTTTAGTTCAAATAGAGAATACCAAAAGCAAGAAGTGAATAGTTGGAGTACTAGTTTTCTAAACCGTGATAGTCAAAAACAAATACTAATTCGAGGAAGTAATAAATACAATAATATAAAGCAATATTTATTAGGTATTAAAATTGATGACTTGCGGAGAATTCAGCTAGCTCAAAAAAACGGAAATTCTTACAATATCGACTCTCTAAACGCTATAAAAGATTTTTTCAAAAAATTTTTAGCTCCTATGGAGTTTATAGATATTGATTTGACTGTTTCACCATTTAGGTTTATTATAAATACACCCAGGGGTGAAATTGACATAAATGGATTGAGTTCTGGAGAGAAGGAAATTTTGTTTACATATGTTCATTTTAAAAAATTTGGTACTAGAGATTCCGTTATTTTATTCGACGAGCCTGATGCTCACCTACATCCTGAGTTAGAAACAAGCTATTTAAAGTCATTAAAGGAATTAAGCGAAGGGAACCAATTCTTTATTACTACTCATTCACCGAATATGATGATTGAATCTGGCACAGAATCCTTGTATACATTAATTAAACACCCAAAATTAGACGAAAACCAATTTACAAAAATAACGGATGATAAGGACAAGTATGTTCTGTTATCAGAATTAATGGGTAACAAAGGGTTTGTTAGTTTAAATCGAAAGATTATTTTTATTGAGGGAGAAACATCTTCTTCTGATATTGAGATTTACGAAACCTTTTTTCCATCAAATGAAAATCAAGTCAGTTATATTCCAGCAGGTAATTCAGGTACAGTTAGAAAAACATCCGAAAAAGTTAATGAATTACTGACATCAAGTATTGGATATGAACATTTTTATAGTATTGTAGATGGCGATTATCAAAGAATAGTAGATGATCCAACAGGAGGTAAAAGATTATTTCGATTACCAGTCTATCATGTAGAAAATTATATTATTGATGAAGCCATTATATTTTCTTTAATCTCTAAAATAAAAAGAAAGAGTTGTACTTATAAATCTGCATTAGATATAACTAATGAATTAAAAAAACTATTAACAGATTCTCACCATTTAGCTTCTTTAGGTAAAGCAATCTATGACGCTAAAATTGCCTCTCTTAAAAATGAAGTTGAAAAAGAAATATTTCAATCAAAGGAATTAGAAGTTTCATTAAAGTTTAAAAGACCAGAGTTTCAAGTAGCTGAAAAAGAAGCTTTTGAACTAATGAAGGCCGCAATAAAAAACAATACTTGGAAAGAAAAATGCAAAGGTAGAGAACTGTTAAAAGCCTTCTGTGGTAAAAACAACATAGAATATATACAATTCAAAAATCTTTTACTTGACCAGTTTAATTGTGAAAAACCTCCCTTATCGCTAAAGAAAATAATGGATAAGATTATTGTCAAGCCCAAGAATGTGAAGAGTGCGTAGCTTCCATACTGTTCAAGTTAGCTTCATTCGGAAACCAATTCATTATTCTGTCGAATTATCCCGAAAAATCCATAATAAAGCAGACAAACATAAGCCATCTAATGAATGCCCCGACAGAACCTTAATCTCGGTTATAGAGATTTAATTTGCATTATTGATTTCCTTGGTGCCGACAAGCTTAATATACCTGCCCTGTCGGGCATTCTCAAAAATGTAACTAAAAGCATCAAAATTCCATGGAAAAGCCTTCTTACATTTAATACAAGAAGGCATTTCATGATCTTATTCTTAGTGTTCCAAAATTACCCCAAGGCCTTTCGACAGTATTCAAGACAGTTTTGAACCTCTTTTATGGCATTAGATCCTTGTGGAATTTGGTATTCCAGTTCGATTGATGCTGGAAATTTATATTTTTTATCGCGTAGCGTTTGCAGTATTTCCTTGATCGGAGTGTCCCCCTGTCCCCATGGTAAATTGGCCTGCCCATGCTCTTTTGTTTGTCGGTCTTTTACATGCATGCTTTTGATTCTATCATGTTTGACGTTGATAAAATCAATCACACTTGGGTTGCCCGCAGCGACATAATGTCCCGCATCAAGGTTTACAGCATTGTACTTTGACTCTTGCAAAGCTGCATCCCATAATGTTGGTGTTTGTTGGGTATGTCCGTGATAGGCGACAAACATTTTATGACTGCCGGCAATGTCGGCAAGTTTTTTGGTTCGCTGTTCATCCCTTGGATATTCCAATGTGCCGTGAGTTGCCCCCAAGGCCTTTGCTGCCCGAAATCCATAGTCCAATTCTGCATCTGTACTTTGTCTGTCAAATGCTGATGGTTTGAATGCATAAATTTTTACACCGGCACTGGCATACATTTTTCTAAATTCCACGAATTTATCCATGGAAACAGATGCCCTCCAGTCAGCTACTTTTTTACTATGAGCTTCCATTTGTTCTTTTATTTCAGCAAATTCCTTCTTTTCTGAATTCGTTAATCCTTCAGCGGATTTGGACTTTTTATTCAATTGGTTATATGCTCCTCTGTCAACATTGCTTTGTGGTATGCCGGCAAAACTTTCTGCCGGGCCACCCATCAATTCTACCGCACTCAACCCTGATTCTGTAATATATTTCAAAGTTGCCTCGGCACTCTGATCAGGTAAACTTCGGAATGAATAGGTGATGGCACCTATCTGAACACCATTGATTTTAGAATTTGGCTTGCCATAATTTTTAATAATGGCAGGTG
Source organism: Bacteroidia bacterium (assembly GCA_030426345.1). GTDB lineage: Bacteria > Bacteroidota > Bacteroidia > Cytophagales > Cyclobacteriaceae > JAAUQL01. Next base: position 21,428 of record JAUHYU010000004.1, on the reverse strand, counting down.
CTCCAAACGCATGATGGATGCCGGTAGATAATCCAGCAACCAAAGTTGCTGATGCACAGATAAACTGGCGACGAGAAAATACGTTTCCCTGTTTTGATGTTTTTTTCATTTTTGGGTTTTTATACATTAATAAGCTTAAGTCTTTATCTCTAATTCTTGCTAGAATGCCTAAAAAGCATGTCTATTTGCATGAAAAGCCAACTTAATAAAAAAGGGTTTAATTTGTGGCAAAGTGAGGGGAACAATTTGAGGATTTTATTTTTGTGGAATGGTACTTTTCATTGCCAATTAAAAACCATGGAAATATCATGGTTTATTAGCCTTTATCTGCTTTTCGATGATTTGGGCTGACTGATAGTATGAAAGTAAGCAAAATAAATCAGACATAAAAAAAGCCACCTTTTAGGTGGCTTCAAGCTTTTTAAAAATAATAAACCTTAGTCTATCACTTTAACGTTCACGGCATTCATGCCTTTTCTTCCTCTTTCTGTGTCGTACTCTACTTTGTCGTTTTCACGAATTTCGTCGATTAGACCTGATGAGTGTACGAAGATGTCTTCACTTGAATCGTCTGGAGTAATGAATCCAAAACCTTTGGTTCCATTAAAGAATTTTACTGTTCCTTGCATTGTTAATTATTTATTATAAATTTTTCTTGTTCTAAGCTCTTGGGCTTTAAATATTTACCAGAAACGATCTTGATTATTATTTGTTTCAGAATTGAAACGAAAGACTGTGACTTTAAAGGATAAGCATTTTTTACTCTTAAGACTTATAAACGCCGTAAAGATAAGTAAAGCAAATTCTTTATCCAATAATATAACCACAAAGATTTTATTATTCAGAAATTACCCTCTAAGTGGAAATTGTCAGTATTACAATAAATAGAGGAATAAAAACAGTATCCAGACCTGTTCGTTTCCATTTTGCGCTCCAGCCTCAGTATGGGATCGCCCGCATTGATCTCAAGATGAGAGCTTATCTCTTTGCTAGCCCGGATTGCCATTATTTTTTGCTTTCCGCCCATTATCTCAATAGCGTAATTTTTGCGCATTACGTCAAAAAGTGATTTATTTTCAAAATTTTTCTGTGTAAACCTGGGTAAGTTGATGTTTGGTATAAAACTGATGTCGTACAATACCGGTGAACCATCTACAATCCGGGTTCTCTCCAATAATATACAACCTGATTCCAATTCCAAATCACTCAATTCGAAAGGAAAGTCCTCTGGCCATTTCCCAATGTATGGTTTGGTGACGGGTTTTGTCTCCAAATTATGTTTGCCTATTCCCGAAGTAGTACCATGTATGGATAAAATGCCAATACCTTTTGGTAAAGATCGGACGATGCTCCCTTTTCCCTGATGTTTCAATATGTATCCCTCAGCTGCCAAACGAGAAAGTGCCTGGCGCACCGTGGGCCGTGTTACCTCATGAGTGAGGCATAATTCGTTTTCAGAAGGCAATAAGCTACCTTCTGGATAGGCACCCTCTACGATGTGCTTTCGCAATAATTCGTATAGTTTGCGATGCTGGGGGATCTTATTTATTTTGGTTATTGTCAAATTGTAATCGTTGGTTTTTTACAAATAACAACATATTAACATGTAAATACAAGTTACTTATGGTAAAAGTGATGACTTTACAATAAGTATATTTTAAGTTGTATGTTAAATGATTATTAATTTTTTGTATTTAACTTGTAAATACAAGTATATGTAATTAGCTTTACACTCAATATTTAAATCTATAATCAAATATTATGGCCGAAGCGGTAATAATGCCCCGACAAGGGCAATCAGTTGAGAGTTGTATTTTTTCTGAATGGTTTGTGCAGAAGGGCGAAAAAGTCAACAAAGGTGATTTGTTGTTTTCTTACGAAACGGACAAGGCAGCTTTTGAACAAGAAGCGCCTGCTGACGGGATTTTGTTGGCGACATTTGCAGAAGAAGGTGACGAGATTCCGGTATTGGATGTCATCGCCGTAATCGGGGCAGAAGGAGAGTCGATTGAAGGTTTCTTGCCTAGGGGTTCAGCTCCTAGTAGCGAAACTACTGAGGAAAAAGCCCCTGAAATCCATGCCTCGTCGGTAGGCAAGGAGGAAAGCAGTACAACTGTTGCAGCACAGCAAGTATCTACTGCTGTTTCGGGTGCAGGAATTTCGCCAAGGGCAAAAAACCTTGCCAATAAAGCAAGCATATCTATAGATGGAATAACGGGCAGTGGGCCAGAAGGAAGGATCATCGAGCGTGATGTGCAGTCTGCAATTACCAGCCAACCAAAAGCGACACCACTAGCCAGGGCAATTGCCGCTGAAGAAAATATTGCCCTACCATCAAAAGGATCGGGAGCAGGAGGTAAAATATTGGCTGCTGATGTCAAACAAATGCCTTCGGTGACTTTAGCTGATGATTTCACAGATAAGAAGATTTCGAACATCAGAAAGATCATCGCACAAAACATGTACGAGTCATTGGCCAACACGGCTCAGTTGACCTTGCACACCAGCGCCGATGCCAGGAAGATGATGGCTGCCCGTAAGGCTGTCAAGGCGAAAATGGCTGAAGGGTATGCCTATAATATTACCATCAACGATATGGTAACTTATGCGACCGTCAAGGCATTGATGAATAATCCGGAAATTAACATCCACTTCATGGGCGATAGCATTCGTTCATTTAGCAATGTACATCTTGGTTTTGCGGTTGATACACCTCGCGGATTGATGGTGCCTACAATTAAAAATGCCAATCACCTAACCATAGAAGGCTTGTCTGCCAATGCCAAGGAATTGGCCAATGCGTGTCAAAAGGGAAATTTGGATCCTGAAAAAATGCAAGGGGCGACGTTTACCATGACCAATTTAGGGGGATTCGGAATTGAAATGTTTACTCCTGTGCTAAATCCACCACAAGCAGGAATACTCGGTGTGAATACCATCACACAGCAACCAGCGCAGTTGGAAGGCGGTATTTTTGGGTTTATACCTAAAATTGGATTGTCGCTCTCTTTCGATCATAGGGCATTGGATGGTGCTCCTGCAGCGCGATTTTTGCAGGATATAAAAAATGAAATTGAAAAAATTACTATAGAATAAACTGGTGTTTGATCGCAGCATAGATTTGCGATGCCATGCAGTTATTTAAAAAAAATAAGATTAGCATATTAAACAAAGAATAAAATGCCAAAAGTAACCTTTATTGATCCCGCTGTAGAACGGAAAGCCAGTGTAATTAAATTGGACCCAATTCCTGTCAATCAATACAACAAATCTATTGAAGACGAAAAACTCAACTATACCAAAGATGAGTTTATGAACATCTATCGCCACATGGTGATCATCCGTGAGTTTGAAAGTATGATCAACGATATCAAGATCAGCAACGAATACAATGGGATTTCCTACAACCACCCTGGCCCAGCACACCTTTCGATCGGACAGGAAGCTTCTGCGGTTGGTATGGCGTATCTCTTGGATGAGAATGACTACATATTCGGATCACACAGAAGTCATGGTGAAATTTTGGCCAAAGGACTTTCTGTCATCAATAAATGGAATGACAGCCAGCTGATGGATGTGATGCAAAGTTATTGGGATGGCGCTACCCTGAAACCTGTGGAGAAAGATCATAAAGGATCAGTTAATGATCTGGCCATAGATTTTTTGCTTTATGGAACTTTGGCAGAAATATTTGCTCGTGAAAATGGATTTAACAAAGGCCTTGGCGGCTCGATGCACGCCTTCTTCACACCTTTTGGGGTGTATCCAAACAATGCCCTTGTGGGTGGTTCTGGAGATATTGCTGTAGGTGGGGCATTGTATAAGAAAGTAAATAAAAAACCTGGGATTGTCGTTGCCAATATTGGTGACGCTTCCATGGGTTGTGGTCCTGTTTGGGAAGGAATGGTATTTTCTTCCATGGATCAGTTCAGGATGTTGTGGGAAGGTGAATTTCAAGGCGGTCTTCCGATCATTTTCAATTTCATGAACAACCAATACGGAATGGGCGGTCAGACACGTGGCGAAACCATGGGCTACGATGTGTTGGCAAGGGTTGGGGCGGCTTTCGCACCTCACCAGATGCATGCTGAGCGCGTTGATGGCTACAATCCATTAGCAATGATCGATGCCTTTAGAAGGAAAAAGCAAATTCTGGAAGAAAAGAAAGGTCCTGTTCTTTTAGATACCTTGACATATCGTTTTAGCGGTCATTCTCCATCAGATGCTTCTTCTTACAGAAGCAAAGAGGAAATTGATGCATGGCAGAATGTGGATAGTATCAAGGATTATGGACATTCGTTGGTGATTTCAGGAATCTGTACACAAGCGGATTTAGATGAGATCAAGGCCGCAACAGTAGTCAAGATTGAAAAAGCATTGAAGTTGGCTTCGAGCGATGAGATTTCTCCGATCATGAACCTTCATACCAATCCTAAAGGAATTGAAGATGTGATGTTCTCGAATGGCTCAGTGGAAAAATTTGACGATCGTGAGCCGGAAGTCAACATGCCTTATGAAGAAAACCTCCGTGTGCAACAAATTGCCAAGAAGGAGCGATTTGGCCTGACACCAGATGGCAAGGAGGTTTCAAAAATGAAAGCTTATCAATTGCGCGATGGCTTGTTTGAGGCCATTGCTGATCGCTTTTATAAAGATCCAACCTGTATCGCCTACGGCGAGGAAAACAGGGATTGGGGTGGAGCATTTGCAGTTTATCGTGGTCTGACTGAGGCATTGCCTTATAATCGATTATTCAACAGTCCGATATCTGAAGCGGCGATCATGGGAACTGCTGTAGGATACGCCATGTGTGGCGGCCGGGTAATTCCCGAGATCATGTATTGCGATTTCTTGGGCCGTTGTGGCGATGAGGTGTTCAATCAACTGGCCAAATGGCAATCGATGAGTGGCGGCTTGCTGAAGTTGCCTGTAGTGATGCGCGTGTCTGTAGGATCGAAATATGGAGCTCAGCACTCGCAAGATTGGTCTTCGCTTGTGGCGCACATTCCTGGATTGAAAGTTATTTTTCCAGTAACTCCTTACGATGCCAAAGGATTGCTCAATTCGGCTTTGCAGGGCACTGATCCTGTGATCGTTTTTGAGAGTCAGAGATTGTATGACAAAGGCGAACTTTTCCATGAAGCAGGGGTTCCGGAAGGATATTATGAAATAGAAATCGGTGATCCGGATGTGAAAGTGACCGGCAAGGATGTAACGATCCTTACGATTGGGTCAACGCTTTACACGGCAATTGATGCAGCCAAAGAGCTGAAAGAAAAGCATGGAATAGAAGCAGAGGTGATTGATGCGCGAAGCATTGTTCCTTTTAACTATGATAAGGTGATCGATTCTGTAAAGAAAACCGGAAGGATTATTTTGGCAAGCGATGCTTGCGAGCGTGGATCTGTTTTGAACGAAATGGCACAAAGCATTTCAGAATATGCATTTGATTATCTTGACGCGCCACCTGTTGTGGTTGGTTCAAGAAACTGGATTACGCCGGCTTATGAAATGGAGGAATTCTTTTTTCCACAGAAGTCATGGATTTTGGATGCTTTTCATACCAAGATTTTGCCTTTGGAAGGATATACCCCAACCAACGATTTTTCTACAAAAGAACATTTGAGAAGAAGCAGGCTTGGGGTCTAAGAAACTGGTGTTGTTTGGGGCCGGGAAAATCGGTCGGGCTTTTGTTGCTCAGCTTTTTAGCAGATCTGGCTACGAGGTGGTTTTTTTGGACATCAAACAAGACCTGGTTGATTTGCTCAATCAAAAAGGGCAGTACAAGATATTGGTGAAAAGTGAAGATAACGATTCAGAAATATTGGTGAAAAATGTAAGGGCAATGTATTCGGAAAGCAGTGATGCTGTAGCCAATGAAATTGCCTCAGCAGATGTTTTGGCTACTTCTGTAGGTAAAAGATCATTATCCGATGTTGCTGTGGTATTGGCACTTGGCTTGGAAGAAAGGGCGCGTAAAAGGCCTCAAAATCCATTGGACATAATTTTGGCTGAAAACCTAAAGGATGCAAGCCAACTTATGGAAATGGAGCTAAAGAAGCATCTTTCTACTTCTTTCGACATTCACAAATATGTTGGTCTTGTAGAAACCAATATCGGCAAAACGGTACCGGAAGTTTCGGAAGACCTTTTGAAGGATGACCCGCTTGTGCTTGTCACGGAGCCATACAACACTTTGATTTTAGATAAAAAGGGTTTTAGAAATCCAATTCCAGAAGTGCAAGGATTGGCACCAAAGGAAAACATAAAAGCATGGGTTGATCGTAAATTGTTCATTCAAAATCTGGGACATGCGGCGGTGGCATATTTTGGTTTTGCCAAGTTGCCTGATTTGAAATACATCAATGAGGCGATTGCTCACAAGGAAGTGTATGATGCTGCCAGAGCTGCCATGGAGCAGGCTGCAGCTGCGCTTTTGAGACAATATCCCGGGGAATTTACCCAGGAGGATTTGACTTTGCATATAGACGACTTGCTCTATAGATTTTCTAACAAAGCACTTGGAGATACAGTTTTTCGGGTGGGGCAGGATCTTTATCGCAAGTTGAGTCCCGACGATAGGCTCGCCGGGGCGTTGAAGCTGGCGTGTAAATATGATTTGCCGTATGATAATATTTTGAAAATCATTGTTGCTGCCACCAAGTTTGAGGCTACAGATGACTATGGAAATAGAAGTGATTCCGACAAGGAATTCAGTAAGGAAGCCGCCAAGGGTGTATCACACGTCTTAGGGTATGTGTGTGAAATTAGCATGAAAAAAGGCCTCAAAATCCATGAAGTTGCTAATTCGATAAAAACATAAATAAGATATAATATGAATTTTTTGACAGCATTTCCCGATGAGGAAACATTATTGAAAAACGCAAGTAGGAAGGTTTATGACCTCAATGGGCACATCCACACTCCGTTTTCGTTTAGCGCTTTTGATAGCATTCCACAGATATTTGCTATGGCAAAGGAAGAAAACATCCGCGCTGTGGGCATTAACGATTTTATCGTGACAGACGGGCACAAGCCATTTCACGATGCTGCTGTTGGTTCCAATGTTTTTCCACTTTTCAATATAGAATTTATGGGATTGCTCAAAGAAGAGCAGGCGAATGGCATCCGTGTCAATGATCCCAACAACCCCGGACGGACTTATTTTAGTGGAAAAGGCCTTGATTTTCCATCAAATCCTGATGCATCTACGGCAGAATTGCTGAAAAGCGTAAAGGATGAAAGTAACAAACAGACGGAGCAGATGGTGGAGAAACTCAATGCATTTATGAAAGAAATCGATGCGCCATTTGGGTTTTCCTATCAGGAAATTAAAGATAAGTATGCTGAGGATCTGGTTCGTGAGCGACACATTGCCAAGGCATTACGAGAAATGGTGTTCGCAACTTTTGAATCGGATCAAGGGCGTAGAGATATGTTGGTAAAAATATTCTACGGAAAACCAGTTGAGTCTCCACTGGACGATACAAATTCGTTGGATAATGAAATTCGTGGAAAGTTGCTCAAGTCTGGCGGCAAGGCTTTCGTGCCTGAAAGTGATGCGGCTTTTTGGGAAATTAGCAAGGTAATGGATGTGATCATCAACATGGGAGGGATTCCATGTTATCCGGTTTTACTTGATGATAAAAATGGAAATTGTACAGAGTTTGAAGGCGATTTTGAGAAATTGCGAGATACGCTAAAAGCAAAAAACATATTTTCAATAGAGCTGATTCCCGGGCGGAATGACTTGCACATACTCAAGAAATTTGTGCAAGTTTTCCATGAAGATGGATTTGTGATAACACTTGGAACGGAGCACAATACACCCGAACTAATTCCACTAAAAGTGGATACTCGAGGACATATTGATCTCGATGATGATTTGAAAGAGATTTCTTATCTAGGTGCCTGTGTCATTGCTGCGCACCAATATTTAAGAGCAAAAGGGGAGGAAGGATATATTGATGCGAAGGGCAATGCCAAACGCGATCAAATCGAAGATTTCAGGACACTTGGTGCAGCAGTTTTTAACCATTATTTTTCTAATTAATATGAAAGAGGCATTAAAGGATTTAATAGCGATATCCCAAGAATACGGACGCAATAAGGAGTTGACCATTGCCAGCGGAGGCAACACTTCTGTGAAAAACAACGAGGTGATGCACGTGAAGGCCAGTGGTTTTGAATTGGGAAAAATCGGCGAAGAAGGCTACGTGGCCATGGATCGGATATTACTAGACAAACTGAAGATTAAAAAATATAGTGAAATAGATGCTGAGCGCGAGGCCGAAGTAAAATCTGATTTACTCAAAAGTCGCTTGCATCCTGAATTAAATCAGCGTCCATCTGTCGAGGCATCGGTTCATCATGCTGTCAAGTATAAGTTTGTGGTTCATATGCACCCTACGATCGTCAATGCCGTGACTTGTGCCAAAAAGGCCCAAAAATCCATAGAAGATTTGTTTGGCAATGAGGTGGTTTTTGTGCCTTACATTACTCCTGGTTATATTTTATATAAGGAAATAGAAAACCTGAACGATAAATATCACGCCATTCACGGAAAATACCCACAGGTATTCTTTTTGCAAAACCATGGATTATTTGTGGGAGCAGAGACGACCGAAGAGGTCAGGGAAATATACGATTCCATCATTGGGAAGATTAGAGAGAAGATCGCCAATGATATAAAAGTTGAAGAACTTCCCTTGCACGAAAGTTTTACAGAGATTGTTCCGGCGATTCGTGCAGCCTTGTCGGTAAAGAAATTAAAACTTGCTAAAATTCGCAACAATACCCTGATCGATGCCTTTCTCAAAAGTGATGAAAAAATGGGGCATTTGATCAATCCATTTACGCCAGACGGCATCGTGTTTTGCGGGCCGAGACCTTTGGTGGTTGAAGGAGGAAATAATCCTGCTAATGTACTCAAGGATTTCACTCATAAATTGGAAGCATTTCGTAAGAATTCCGGATATGACCCGAAGATTATTGTGGTGAGAGGACTAGGAGTAATTGCCCCTGCCGATAACATCAATGCTGCAAATGTTGCGTTGGATGTATTTGAAGACATCCTTAAAATCGGTCATTATTCCATGAATTTTGGTGGTCCAAACTTTATGGAGCCTGCTGATGTGAAGTTCATTGAGGAATGGGAAGTGGAATCATATCGAAAAGGTTTGATAGATCAAAGTGGTGCTTCTGCTACCATAGAAAACAAAATTGCGACCGTAACCGGTGGAGCGCAGGGTTTTGGTAAAGGTATTGTGGAAGGTCTTTTGCAACAAGGGGCACACGTTCAGGTCATTGACATGAATGCGGAAGTTGGCAACCAAACTGTCAGCAATCTAGAGGCCAATGGGTTTAAAGGAAAAGTGATTTTTACCCAGGCGAATATTACCAGCGCAGATGATTTGCAGCGGTCTGTTCAAGAGGTGGTTGAAGCATTTGGAGGGTCGGATTTGTTGATTTCCAATGCCGGAGTATTGCGTGCAGGGCCATTGCACGAGTTGGAAGAAAGGGACTTTGATTTGGTTACAGAAGTCAATTACAAAGGCTTCTACCTCACCACGAAATACTATATAAAACCCATGAAATTGCAGTATGACTACAATCCTAATATGTACATGGATGTGATTCAGGTCAATAGTAAATCAGGCTTGCAAGGCAGCAATAAGAATTTTGCTTATGCAGGAGGGAAATTTGGTGGTATAGGACTGACTCAATCTTTTGCACTGGAATTAGTGCCTTGGAATATCAAGGTAAATGCTGTTTGTCCTGGCAATTTCTTTGAAGGACCTTTGTGGTCAGATCCTGAAAGGGGTCTTTTTGCACAATACCTGAAAGCAGGAAAAGTAGCGGGTGCCAAAACTGTGGAAGATATGAAAGCGGCCTACGAAAGTAAAGTGCCAATGAATCGCGGTTGCAAGCCAGAAGATGTGATGCGGGCGATCAGCTATATCATCGAACAGAAATATGAAACCGGCCAAGCAGTTCCTGTGTCAGGTGGGCAGGTGATGCTCAACTAAGAACAAGGTGTTACGTTCCTAATATCATTAAGAAACAAGAAACTAAAAATATGAAAACAAAAGCGATAAGATTACACGGAAAAAATGACCTGAGACTGGATGAATTCGAACTTCCAGTAATGGGCGATGACGAAATATTGGCAAAAGTGGTGAGTGATAGTTTGTGCATGTCGTCGTATAAGGCGGCAAATCAAGGTTCGGATCATAAGCGTGTACCAAATGACATTGCGGATAGACCCGTGATGGTTGGTCACGAGTTTGCTGGGGAGATTCTTCAGGTGGGTAAGAAATGGCAAGATAAATTTACTCCGGGAAAAAAATTCAGCATTCAGCCGGCTTTGAATTATAAAGGAAGTCTGGACGCGCCGGGATATTCCTATCATAACATAGGTGGGGATGCAACTTACATCGTCATTCCAAATGAAGTGATGGAAATGAATTGCTTGTTGCAGTATGATGGCGAAGGATATTTTCCCGCTTCGTTGAGTGAGCCATATTCATGCGTTGCAGGGACGTTCCACGCACATTATCATACAAAATATGGGTCGTATGTCCATGAAATGGGAATTGTAGAGGGAGGTAACATGGCTATTCTTGCAGGTGCTGGCCCGATGGGTTTGGCGGCGATCGATTATATTATTCACTGTGACAGAAGACCGAAATTTTTAGTAGTTACTGATATCAGCGATGATCGTTTGAACAGGGCAGAATCATTGCTTGGTCAGGAAGAAGCATCGAAATTTGGTGTTGAGATCAAGTATTTGAACACGGCAAAAATGGATGATCCGACAGCTGAGTTGAGATCATATACAGAAGATAAAGGTTATGATGACGTATTGGTATTTGCCCCTGTAAAGCCAGTTGTGGAGCAAGGAGATGCGATCCTCGGATTTGACGGTTGTTTGAATTTCTTTGCAGGCCCTTCTGATCCAAATTTCAAAGCAGAATTTAATTTTTATAATGCACATTATCAATTCACACATATCGTGGGAACTAGTGGTGGTAATACGGATGATATGATCGAGTCATTGGATTTGATGTCTAAAGGTTTGGTAAATCCGGCACTGCTTGTGACGCACATCGGTGGACTTAATACTGTGCCGGAAGCAACGCTTAATTTGCCAAATATCCCTGGTGGTAAAAAACTAATTTATACGCATCTCAATTTTGAGTTGACGGATATTGAGGATTTCGCTGAAAAAGGAAAGTCTCAGCCGATCTTTGCTGAGTTGGACGAAATATGCAAGCGACATGGAGGTTTGTGGTCGATAGAAGCAGAAGCACATCTGCTCGATAATGCTGAAAAGCATGGGTTGATGTTGTGATTTGATCTGCGGAATTGTTTATAGATTTGTCGCCTGTAAAAGCCCCTAAAATCCATGGAAAATTACCATATTGCTGTTCTTGATATTGGAAAAACCAATAAAAAGATTCTGATTTTTGATCAGGATCTAAAACTTGTGGATGAGAAATTCACAAGAATTCCTGAAATCATAAAAGATGGTGTGGAGTTCGATGATGTTGATGCGTTGAAGTCATGGATTTTAGATGCATTATCGCATTTTTCGGGGCAATACGATATCAAGGTGATCGCCACATCAGGCCATGGAGCCACCTATTCGCTTGTGGACGACGATGCCAATAATGTTGTGCCTCAAGTGGCATATACCACCGATCCGGGAAAGGAATTTCATCAGCAGTTTTATGAAAAATGTGGTGATCCGGTTGATTTGCAGAGGTCAACCGCAACTCCAAATTTCAATTTATTGATCAATCCTGCCAAGGGGATTTGCTTTTCTCAGCAGCTCTTTCCCGATGAGTTTTCCAAAGTGAAGCACTTGTTGCTTTATGCACAGCTATTTGGGTTTTGGTTGACTGGAGAATCTTGTGCAGATCCTACTTATGTGGGAAACCATACCTACTTGTGGGATTTTGAAAATAATAAATGGTCTGATGTTGTCGATAGACTAAATATTAGGCATCTATTGCCAAAAAGCTTCAAAAATCCATGGGATTCGCTGGGGAGCATTAAACCGGAAATTGCCGAGCGCACAGGCCTTTCAAAAGACACAATCGTCACAGTGGGCATCCACGATTCAAACGCTTCGTTGCTCCCATATATCATTTCGAAAAATGAACCTTTTTTGCTCAATTCCACCGGGACGTGGTGTGTAATTATGAATGAAAAAGAGGAAGTGAAATTTGAAAAGGATGAACTGGGTAAAGTAGTGTTTTACAACATGAATGCATTTTGGAAGCCCATCAAAACGGCTATTTTCCTTGGCGGAATGGAGTTTGAACACTACGCCGGAATACTACGGAAAATCCATGGAAGGGCAGATTTTCCTGTATTCAATCAGAAACTGGTGCAACAAATTGTGAATGATAATTCATTGTTTATTTTGCCAAGCGTGGCACGCGGTATTGGTCAGTTTCCTGATTCCTTACCTCGTATAGTGGAACATGGAAAGGTTTTCGAGTTGGAGCAAATTGAAACTGGAGAGGCAATTCCCGAGTTTTTTGATGACTATGAAAAGGCACTAGCGGTATTGAATTTATCATTGGCCATTCAAACGAAAGTTTCGTTTGATCGAGCAGACATGACACAAGGGATGAATGTATTCACCGAAGGCGGATTCAGTAGAAATGATTCGTACAACACATTGATGACCTCATTTTATCCGGAATCTAATTTTTACCTGACAGATCTTAAAGAGGCTTCCGCGTTTGGTGCGGCAATTACAGCGAAAGCAGCTTTGGAACAGGTTGATGTTTTGTCTCTCGGATCGTTGTTTTCCATCGATCAGCGGCCAGTACCAAAGAATGAACTTAGTGGATTGGAAAACTATTATCATAAATTCATTTCATTGATATAGCCTTTCGGGTTTTATAAGTCATTTAATTTTTGAAACTTGCCCTGTTTAATGACAATTTTTTCATAGGAAATGGTAAGTTTTGTAAATATCCCTCATGGGAAAAGTCACCCGCTTGGTGCGACATATTACCCTGAAGGGGTAAATTTCAGTATTTTTTCTAAGCATGCTACGAGGGTTGACCTGCTATTGTTTGATCATGAAGATGATGCCACACCGTCATCAGTTATTTCTATGGATCCTGACAAAAACAGGACTTTTTATTATTGGCACACTTTTATTCCAAATCTAAAGCCCGGACAGCTTTATGGATACCGGGTTTTTGGGCCAAAAAATCCAACTACCGGCGACATGTTTGATTCGGATAAGTTGTTGATAGACCCTTATACAAGAGGCTTGGCGGGTCATAAGATATATTCAAGGGAAGCTGCAAAGAGCCCGGGGAATAACTATGGAAAAGCCATGAAATGTGTAGTTATTGATCCACATAATTTTGATTGGGAAGGGGATTCTCCCATTGAGCGCCCATATTCATCGTCCATCATCTATGAAATGCATGTTGGTGGATTTACAAAACATAAAAACTCAGGAGTAGAAGCATCTAAACAGGGTACATATCTTGGGTTGATAGAGAAAATCCCTTACCTGAAAGAACTTGGAATCACCGCTGTAGAATTGATGCCTGTTCAATTTTTTGATGCTCAAGATGCTCAACCTGGGCTTACTAATTATTGGGGATATAGCCAGATGGCTTTTTTTGCTCCTTATGCTGGGTATGGAAGTAGTGATGATCCTTTAGAAGTAGCCACTGAATTTCGGCAGATGGTCAAGGCACTACATCAAGCCGGGATTGAAGTGATATTGGATGTGGTATTTAACCATACTGCGGAAGCCGGGTTAGATGGCCCGACTTATTCTTTCAGAGGGTTGGAAAATAAAGCATATTATATGCTGAATGATGATAAAACTAATTATCTCGATTATTCAGGCTGTGGCAATACGCTGAATACAAATCATTCCATTGTCAAAAGGATGATCATGGATTGCCTGCGAAGTTGGGTGACAGAATATCATATTGATGGATTTCGCTTTGATCTGGCATCAGTGCTATCTAGAGATGAATATGGAGAACCGCTCAAAAACCCTCCGGTACTTTGGGAGATTGAATCTGATCCTGTTTTGGCTGGAACGAAGATTATCGCTGAAGCTTGGGATGCAGCCGGATTGTATCAGGTAGGGTCATTTATTGGCGATCGATGGGCAGAGTGGAATGGGAAATACAGGGATCATGTCCGCAGATTTATGAAAGGGGAGAAAGGCATGGTGTCTAAATTTGCTTCTAAAATCATGGCAAGTCCCGATATCTATATGGATCCTATGCGTGAGCCTAACCGCAGCATACATTTTGTGTCTTGTCATGATGGCTTTACGTTGAACGATTTGGTGAGCTACAATAACAAACACAATGAAAGCAATCTGGAAAATAGTAGGGATGGTGCCAATGATAACTATAGTTGGAATTGTGGTGAGGAAGGGGATACAAATGATCCCAAAATCCATGAACGTAGATTAAAGCAGATAAAGAACTTTTTGACCTTGACTTTTCTGTCTCAGGGAACTCCAATGTTGTTGATGGGAGATGAAGTGCGTCGATCTCAGCAGGGCAATAATAACGCGTACTGCCAGGATAATGAGCTGAGTTGGATGAATTGGGACCTGGTTGATCAAAATGCAGATGTGTTGTCATTTGTTAAGGGATTGATCAGTTTTACACAAGGCCTTGAAATATTCAGAATAGAGAATCTGCTGGCTACTTCGGAAGACATAGATGAACCGCACATTACCTGGCACGGGGTGAAGTTAAATAAACCGGATTGGTCAGTCAATTCTCAGAGTCTGGCGTTTACCCTTCTTCATCCTAAGGCAAACGAAAAGATTCACGTAATGGTAAATTCCTATTGGAAACCATTAGAATTTCAAGTGCCTTTGTTGGATCAAATGAGTTGGTGCAAAGTAGTAGACACAGCGGCAGCATCTCCCGATGATTTTAATTCAATAGAAAAAGGAGTAAAAATAGGGTCAAATTCCATGAAAGTGGCGAACAGATCCATCGTTGTTCTAATGGCTCGGTAAGGTTAGTTTGATCTTACGAAATTGCCCACAGCATTTATGTAATCAACTTTAAGGGTAGGATCCTGAAATATCCTCACATGCTCTGGCCCATGGAAATATACCACTTTTAGCTTGTTAAATTGCGGCATTTCCAGAACCTCTTCTTTCAAGATTTTTGCCAGTGTGGTTTTGTCGTCTTCGCTTTGTAAAACAAGTGTGGGAATATTTGCGTCTAGTAATTCTGATAGTCTCATATGCTCTCCAAATCCATGGATTTCATCAGAATATTTTGAAAATATATCCTTGAAAAACGGCTTGGCAATAGCCACTTCCTCTGATTGCTTTTGCAAGGTTTTCTTGACATTAGCCAGAGGACTATCCAAAATGATTTTTTCAATCACAATATTTGCGGCTTGTTCCTGCTTAGCCAGTTCGGCTCTGCCAACAGCATTAGCCACTGCCATGGCACCCATGGAAAATCCATACAAAAAGAAAGTGTCCTGTTGGTATTTATGATGCAACATGAGCAAAGATGCCGTGACATCCTCACCAAATTTGTATCCCATATAGGTTTTAGAAGGTTCTGATTTTCCGGAATTTCTAAGGTCGGGAATAAATACATTGTAGCAAGTATCGAGCTCCAAGGAGTCAATGAGTGCCAAATATTTCATGGTTTTTAGACGGTTTGAAGTCCTGCCATGGATCAAAACCAAGCTATGGTTAGTTGGCTTTTTAGCCGGGATATACCATCCGTTCAACTGCGTATCGTCAAGGGATTTGAAATCAATCTCCTCACTTTTGAAACCATAGTCCTCCGGTTTGTTTTGGAGGGGTATCGCAAAGTCCGCTCGCATTTCAGTATTTCCAAGGACTGTTTCAAAAGTATATGGCTCATAAGTGGTGATCATATTGAGTACGACTATAGGAATAAAAATATACGCACAGACTACAACGAAAATGATAACAACTGAAGCTGTAATAAGGATTTTTTTCATAGATATATTTTTCTATCGAACTCTAAATTAAATATTTATATCCATTTGAGAACAATTGTAGTCATGGATTTATGATGCTTTTAGAGTAAATATTTTTGCAATGAAAAAAGGGAGGCCTCAAAGACTTCCCTTAAATTTCCTCACTAAGTGCTTTGAGTTTATTCGCCAAACTTGAGTACAATACCTCCGGTGAAATCTCCCTGTATGATGCTGGTATAAGTGCTCACACCAGCACCACACCCACCGCCACCTGTTCCGATGCCACAACCGAATCCTACACCGCCAAATTGCATAGGGAACAATAGCCTGGCTTGCAGCCGTATGCCAACATGTTCAGAGAAGAAATATTTAAACCCACCGCCTACGCCGGCTGTAAAGAAAATTTCGCTTACACTTCCGTAATTATTAAAGCTGTCAGCCGCAATGTTCATAAGGCCGAAATTAACCAAACCATAAGGGATCAATACATCATCAAAAGTTGACTCATATTGTATGCCGAGCATGTAATAATTCATTCTAAGTGGGACTGTCACAAAGTCACCAAGGTTTCCATTAATCAGGTATTCTCTTCCCATGGCAGCATTGCTTGTGTGACTCCACTCAAACTCGGCAACAACCTGGGGTCTAACAGTAGCGCCGACTCGAATCCCATAATTTCCCTCGTCACTTACCTTGATATTTTGCCGATATGCAGGGACTTTGCCTGTCCAGTGCCATCCGCCAAAAGGCGTTATTTCGATTTGGGCGAATAGATTTTGGGTACAAATGCAAATTAATGCTGTTAAGAATACTTTCGTCAATTTGTTCATATTAGTGTGGTTTTGTGGATACAATATAGAGTTTTATTTAAATTTTTTGAACATGGATTAGTATTAAATATCATGTTTTTGTGCAATATTGACTTTATGGAGATTTTATGGATTAATTACAGTTTTTTAGCAATTGGATGTAAAAACGGATGGCATCATGAAATTCATTTATTGGCAAATGCTCATTTATTCCATGCATAGCGTGAATGTTGTCAGGGTGAAGTCGAATCGGTAAAAAACGGTAAATATCATCGCATATTTCACCATAATATCTTCCGTCTGTTGCAGCAATTGTGAGATTAGGGACTGTGATAACATCAGGAAAAATCTCCAAAATGCTTTGGGTGATTTTGTGGTAGCCGGGCGAGTTAGTGTCTGATATCTTGCTTGGTTCGCTGCGAAAGTCACTAAGTGTGATTTGAATCCTATCATCCTTAATGGTGCTTTTTACTTTTTGAACGACATCCTGAATCGATGTTCCTGGCAATATCCTGAAATTTAGGGTAGCAGAAGCTTTGGAAGGGATAATATTTTCTTTAATCCCGGCATTGAACAAAGTTGGAGCCATGGTCGTCTGGACTACTGCGCGGCCCGACCCACTTTTTTGATAGGCACTAATTATTGCAGATCGGAACAAGTGATTGTTGGCAAAAACAAGTTGATCCTGAAAGCGCATTTCCGGCCCCACATATTCGAGAAACTTCTGCACCGGGTTTGTTATTTTTGGAGGAAAGGGATTGTCTTCCAAACTGTTGATCGCCCGAGCAATCACTTCAATGGCTGTTTCTTCATTTGGCATGGAGGAGTGGCCACCTTCTATTTCAGCGCTTAGTTTGATTGTGGCGAATCCTTTTTCTGAAATCCCAATCAGGGCAACATCTGTGAGCACATTGGGGACTAATCCCCGAGTAATGGCAAAACCTTCATCCAACACAAATTCTGGCTGAACTCCCGACTGTTTTAAATGATCTGCTATGGATTTTGCGCCGTTTTTTCCACCTACTTCTTCATCATGGCCAAATGCCAGATAGATCGTTCTATCAGGAACAAAACCCTCGGACATCAAATGCTCAACGGCTTCTAAAATACCAATGATACCCACTTTGTCGTCCATTGCCCCTCTGCCCCAGATCGCCCCATCTGCAATTTTTCCTGAAAAAGGCGGATAATTCCATTCAGCCAAATCTTCATTTGGAACGGGTACGACATCGAGATGGGCAGCCAGCACGACAGGTTTTAGACCTTCATTTTTGCCCTGCCATTTGTAAAGCAAACTGTATCGGTTGATTATCTTTTTTTCTAGTATTGAATCAACCAGAGGGTAGGAATTGCCTATAAAATCCATGAAATGTGAGAACAGAACAGTGTCCATCTCCTCGGGGTTTTCAGTCGAAATTGTTTTTATAGCAATAGCTTGGGAAAGATGGTGTACTGCGGAATCACCTATTTGTATTTTGGCGACAGCCGCAACATGTATTTGCTTAGATTTCAATTGAAAAGTATTGAAGAGCAAATAGCCGATAAAAACGACGATGCATAAAAATAAAACAGAAAGTGTCTTTTTAATCATGGAATTCAATGCACATTAAAAAATAGCACTAATAGTTTAATCTTGAAAAGACACCTTAGCCATTTTAGAGATTTTACTATGATTTTTTTAACTTCCGCAAAGAAACGCAAAATTTGTCTGAATTATTAGAGCTTTTAAATTTGATGTTCCCGATTATGCTATTTTCTTTGATTGATAAATATCCCAAACCATTATAACCTAAATACCATGCAATTAGCTCCCATAGATATTTCGATCATTTGTGCATATTTGGTGCTCACTATTGTCCTTGGTTTTTGGATTTCTAAACGAGCGAGTAAAAATCTGGATTCTTATTTTTTAGGTGGTAAAACCATGCCTTGGTATTTACTGGGTCTTTCCAATGCTTCTGGCATGTTTGACATTACCGGCACCATGTGGATGGTGGCCATTCTATTCGTGTATGGTGTAAAAAGCACCTTGTTACCATGGCTGTGGCCTGTTTGGAACCAGGTATTTCTCATGGTTTTTTTGGCAGTTTGGATGCGCAGATCCAATGTGCTCACCGGTGCAGAATGGCTCAAAACACGTTTTGGAGAAGGGCTGGGAGCTAGGCTTTCCCATATCAGTGTAGTGGTTTTTGCTTTGGTCGCAGTGATCGGGTTCATCGCCTATTCTTTTGAGGGGATAGGGAAGTTTGTGGTCATGTTTTTACCATGGGATTTGAGTACTAATTTTGCCGGGGTTGACATTTCATCGGAACACATGTACGCGCTGATCATCATGAGTTTCACAACCTTATATGTGGTGAAAGGAGGGATGTATAGCGTGGTAATTACTGAGGTTTTGCAGTTTATCGTCATGACCATAGCATGTATTGTGATCGGGGTTATTGCCATGAAGCAGGTGTCAGGTGCTCAGATTGATGCTTTGATTCCGGAAGGTTGGAAAAGCCTTTCTTTTGGGTGGGAAATCAATTTGGAATGGACAAAATTCCCTGAGCAAATCAATCAGGCATTAAATGAAAAACTATCGACAGATGGCTATGAGCTTTTTACTATTTTTATGATGATCGTGATCTTTCGCGGGATATTGGTCAGTATTGCCGGGCCGGCTCCCGGTTATGATATGCAGCGTGTACTTGCCGCCAAAACCCCAAGGGAATCTGCATTGATGAGTGGTTTGGTTTCGTTGGTATTATTTATTCCAAGATACTTGATGATTGCTGGTTTAGGTGTGATCGGAATGGTGTATTTCAATCCCGAAACATTGTTTAGTAATGGGGTAATTGATTTTGAAAAAATACTTCCATTCGCTTTATCTAACTTTATACCAACGGGCGTATTGGGGATCATTTTGGCGGGATTGATCGCCGCTTTTATGTCCACCTTTGCAGCCAACGTCAATGCGGGGCCAGCCTATATTGTTAATGATATTTATAAGCGGTTCATCAATCCGACCGCCTCCAATAGCACCTACATCAAAATGAGCTATGCCGCTTCTGTACTCGTGGTAGTAATTGGCATTGGGGTTGGTTTCTTTGTGACGAGCATCAATGATATTTTGCAATGGATTACAGCGGCATTATTTGGCGGGTATGCCGCTGCTAACTTCCTGAAGTGGATTTGGTGGCGATTTAATGGCTATGGATATTTTTGGGGGATGGTTGCGGGATTGACAGGTTCATTGCTGGTTCCGAAAGTTTTCCCCGATATGTCGATTATTTACGCTTTTCCTTTAGTGATTTTGCCTATATCTACACTTGGGTGTCTATTGGGCACATGGCTGACCAAGGCAGATGATGAAGACGTGTTGATGGCCTTCTATAAAAATGTACGTCCTTGGGGTTTTTGGGATCCGATTTATAAAAAAGTAAAAGCCGCTGATCCGACATTTGAACGGAACACTTCCTTTGGCAGGGATATGTTCAATTGCGCGGTGGCTGTAGTTTGGCAAATGACCTTGATTCTGATTCCGGTTTATCTGGTTATTCGCGAATATACGAGCATGACCATATCCATCGTTGTGCTGTTTATTACTATGGCAATCCTGAAAGTGAATTGGTATGATAAGCTGGAGGATTAGGGCAGTTGTGTGAAAATAACCTTAAAAAGGATCGAAAATCCATGGATAATGGCTGCTGATATAAATGGAATCCACTTAAATTTTCATGGAAATTATATGGATATTTGCGACCAAAATGGGATGATACCAGTTGAACCATAACAAGAACAATGGAGAGAAAAGAATTTGATGCGAAAGTTAAATCGCTTTTTGCGGAATACGCACAATTAATTAACCAAAAAAACACAAAGCAACTCGGCGGAAACGGCATTTACGATCGTTATGTAAACCCTGCCATTACGCGCAACCATACTCCTGTTTTTTGGGAATATGACTTGAATTACGAAACGAATCCGCACCTGATGAAACGGCTCGGTGTCAATACCACGTTCAATGCTGGAGCCATCAAACTGGATGGAAAATATCTCATGGTCGTGCGTGTGGAAGGTTTTGACGTAAAGTCGATATTTGGTGTGGCGGAAAGCCCCAATGGTATTGATCAGTGGAAATTTTGGGACCATCCCATCGTGATGCCTGTCAATGATGATCCTGAAATGAATGTCTATGACATGCGGTTGACTCAACATGAGGATGGATGGATTTACGGTCTATTTTGCGCCGAGCGCAAAGACACATCCAAACCTCATGATTCTTCGGCGGCCTTGGCAAGTTGCGGGATTTCCCGAACTAAAGACCTTAAAACATGGGAGCGTCTTCCCGACCTCAAATCCAGTGCGGCCCAGCAGCGCAATTGCGTATTGCACCCGGAGTTTGTTCATGGAAAATACATGCTTTATACCCGTCCACAGGCATCTTTTATCGAGACGGGCGATAGTGGCATCTGCGTCGGATTTACCGAAACCATGGAAAATGCTGAGATCGGGGAAGAAACCATGATGGATGCTCGGACTTACCATACTGTGAAAGAAGTGAAAAACGGACAAGGTCCTCCGCCGATCAAAACAGAAAAAGGTTGGATTCACCTGGCACATGGCGTTCGGCGTGGAGCTGCCGGTCTG
>JAUHYU010000104.1 GCA_030426345.1 Bacteroidia bacterium | reverse complement strand
CGCCAGTTGTTTTCAATGATATGATCTGTTTGAAGTACAATCTGCCTTATAGCCCTATCTCTCCATTCTTTATCAGGTGCCAACTCAGCAAAAAGGGCATACACAAAAAAGTGCCCTACCGATTCATCACTACTCGTGGTTATCTTCGACTTCCATTCCTTCGTCTTGTCAGGTTGCCAGGTGCTGCCATTTTCTTTCAGAAATGCTTCCAATTTCTCTTTGGAAAAACCGTTGGTTCCTTCGCCCAATTCTACACCAGTGCGCTCAAATGCCCTTGCAGGAAAACCTTTTACGCCTGAAATATCTTCCAACCTCTCCATGGCTTCAAATGCTTCATAAGCATTTAATTTAGCATCTTCTGAATTAGTGACAGCATAACGGAATAGTTCTCCCGCCAGGTACAAGGATGTCCAAAGACCATCATTGTCAGTATCGTGCATTACACCTGATGTGAGGTCTCCTGGGCGTGTCAGCGAAAGGTTTGCCGTAAATCCGTATCGAATGTGGCGCTCTCTTTGAATATTCTGGAAATACTCTGCTTTCTCAGCAAGTGTCATTTCTACAAAATTAATTTTACTTAGACCTGTTTTTGTAAGAACCAAAACGCTGTTTTCAGGGCCTTTGGCAATGTCAACTACCTCGTTATCTGTCAACCACCTCTTCGATGCATAATAATCGTATTTGCCATCTTCCCTTAGTTTGAAAGCTCCATTTTTTGACCCAAACCAAAGTTCCCCATCTATATTTTCTATGCTGGTAATGTCATTGCTTGGAAGCTTTTGGTTGGTGCTGGTTTCCTTAAAGGAAGTAGCATCAAGGTTGATAGTTCCATTGGAAGTCCCGAGTATAATTTGCGTTTGGTGCAAAGCCATGGAAGTGACGCCCTCACCACTGTAGACTTTCGTTAGAGTTTTATTGGCTTTTAATAATTCGTAAATACCATTTTCAGTTAGAATAAGAAAGCGACTTCCAATTTTGTCATCAATGATATCTATAGGATTAAAATCTTTTTCCTTTTGTCTCCAAATCTCTTTGCTGCCGGAAAAGAAAGCAAGTTCACCTTTTCCAACAATCAAAACTGCAAAATCGGTTGTCATTTTAAACCGGAGGGGATTTTTTATTTTATGGTTGATAAGGACCTTTCCTGCCCATGCATTGCTTAGAACAGCCTCTTCAGAAAGATATACGAATTGACCTTCATGGATATCCATGTCCAGAATATTCATATTTTCAAAAGGGCGATAATGTGTATTTTTGGCAATTGTCTTCTCACCTGTCAGCAAGATACCTGCATCAGATAACATGTATATGGCTTTATTTCGATTACTGCCCACCTTTTGAAGCTTTGCTTCTTGGATTGATGGTACAAGTTCATACTTGTCAGCAAAGTCTTGTTTAAAGGGTTTGTCTATATGCTGCTGCGCAATTGTAGCGATGGGTAGCAACAAAAATAAAAGTGCGTTTATGATCTTCATAGCTAATGATTTGTTGTATCTGAAAAATATCCCTTCAGTTCGGGTTTCAATAAAACATTTATTTGTAAGCCTGATGAATTGTTGAAATTAAAAAGACTAAACATCCGACGCCATCAATACACCGTTTGGTGGAAAGAATACTATTTGATGTTAATTTTTATTTATACAAACCGAAAAAGCTTAGCCGATAATCTCGCCTTGGCACTACTTCCCGATACAACATGTAATCAATATTGATAATCAACTTTTTACTTGACCGTTTTATCCAACCTTATTTGTTGAAATGCTTTTCTTATGATTGATATATGATCGTAATACATAGGATATTTTCCACCTTGCTGCATCTTCAAGAAATTGTCTGATGGATGCTCAATGACCCAATTAGGTTTTATTTTTTCTAAACCGATGATGAAAGTTTGTAGTGATATAATATTGCCGCTTAGTGGCTAGATTGACTTTTATAATGGAAAATATGGGTGTTTTGCCATTGGGAATGGCTATTTATACAGTTATGTAATTGAATTTATTGATTTGTTCAACGGTCAATGACTTTTTGGTATTTCTTTAGAGTTTTATTTGAAATCTATTTTCACCAAAGTGATAGAGCTGCCTATCAATCATATCGTCATCAATAGCTTCATTGTTAATTGAAATGCCTTAGGTAAATTTCAACAGTAGAAATGGATTTATCCAAAGAAAGCACATAGGTTTTATTTTTTTAAGGACAGGGGTAAAGTCACATACTTTGTTACATGTTCATTATTTCTATAATCATGGATTTTTTATGCATTGTACCGCTGGATATGTTTCAACCCTCGTATATCTCTCTTAACCTCGTTGGACTGGTTGCTCAGGATCATTCTGGTTATTTCGTCCATGTCGGCATCTAAAAGCAAGTTGCTGTAGTTATCCTGAAGCAGGTTTTCGATCTTTAATATCAAGGCAATGCACTTATCGGCATTTTTGTCTTTTAGCTCTGACCTATGCTTTTTGATCAATTGCTCGTATTCCTTTTCAACCTGAGAATCATTGGAATCAAAGTGGTTTTGCTTTTCAATTTTGAAAACGTGGCAAACTTCTTTGATGAAAATATTTTTCTGGGTTTTCAATCTGGAGAACAACAATGAGTCGTTTTCTTCGAACATTTCCAATGGAATTTCTTCATAAATCATCGTATTAGTTCTTAGTTGATTTAGCAAAGGCTTGATATTGTCGTTTTTATAATTATTTGCATCCATAAATTGAAAATTCTATTGTTTTGATATAAAGCAATTAGTAGAGTTCATGATCTGCCTTATAAAATCGCTTTGAAATTGTTTGATGATCTTGTTTTTTGGCAACTTTATTATAAGCATACCATCATCGAAGCTGACATTCATTTCACTCATGAGCGCATCGACAGGTATTTGAAAAATACCCTTATAATTTCTGGACTTTTCTTTTCCGGCATCGGGATAATGCCTTTTGCCAGTTACAATTATTTTATTGCTTTCAGTTTCTACCTCAATATGCTGCATCCTTATGAACGGGATCCCGATTTCTATCTTGTACTGTCTGTCGTTTTCAGATAATATAGCACCTGGCTTCAACCGGCCTGAATCGCCTGTATAGACATCTTCGATGATGTTGTCATTTCTAAATCCACTCAAAAATTGATTTCCTTTTTCGTTATTCATGGTTTTTATATTTAATGTTTCAATTGTTCAATTTGTATTTGATTAGCAATTGATCAGGAAGCTTTATTTCCCAATTCTTGCCTCTGGTCATCTGTTACCAGATTTAGCTTTGTTTGTGATAATTTTTCTCCTCCTTTAATTCCAAAATCCAAAGTTCTGATTGGGAAAGGAATTGTGATGTCATTGTCGTCAAATGCCTTTTTGATGGCCATGATCACGTCGCTTTTCATTTTCAGATAGGCCGGCTGACTAGAAAACTGTATCCATACCATTATTGTGAAATTAATGGAACTATCGGCAAATTCGCTAAAATATAGCTTTACCTCCTTGTCTGGCATTATGTCTGGAAGCTTTTGAACGGCTTCCAATGTAACTTTCTTTACTTTTTCTAAATCATCTCCGTAGGAAACTCCCACACTCAGATCTATTCTTCTTTCATTGGTTCTGGTGAAATTTGTTACCGGAGATTGAAATACATCCTTATTTGGAATGATGACATGAAGCCCTTGAAACGTACGGATTATCGTGACACGCAAATCGATTTTATCCACTATGCCAGTATAATCCTGAGAACTGATAATATCCCCAACTCTTATTGGTTTGCGAAAGGCCATGATAATCCCAGCTATAAAATTGGCTGATATGTCCTGAAAAGCAAACCCAAGGGCCAATCCTATGATTCCTGCCCCAGCTAAAAGTGAAGTAACCGTTTGATCTAAGTGCAATACATTTAGTGCAATAATCAACCCTGTAATGATAACAAATAGGTGAATGAACGTGGAGAATAATTTATTGATTGTCTCCCTATCGGAAAACCTGTTCATTAAGCGCCTGGATAAAGTTCTTAAAAACTTTGCCAATATAAAAAATACGATTATTATCAACACGGCTACAATAGCGTTTGGCAGCATAGCCACCAATGATTGCAACCAACCGTCAAGCTTATCGAATATAATACCAACAGCTTTGTTTAGATCAAATTTCATGGGTTTTAGAGGGTTTTGATTAAGGAAATGGCCCGAACGTTCGGGCCATTGTTTCTGACTATTTGTCAATAATTATGAAATGTGACTTAGCCTAGATGTGTACTGTCTCCTTGATTTTATCTATAGCCACTTGGCCATTTTTTTGTTGTTTTTCAACAGCCTTGTTGAGGATATTTTTTGCCGAAGATAATTTTTTGTTAGCGGCAGTCTCTATGTCTTCTCTTGCCACGTCCAGATCGTTTCTCAGCTTTGACCGGGTGTGCTTCCCCTTTCTTGGGGCTGTTAAAATCCCTATTGCCATTCCTGCTCCAGCTGCGATTCCTAGTGATACTAAATATTTTAACATTTTCATGATTTTTGTTTTTATTGTTTGAAATTTATTTAATTCGTTAGTCTACATGGGGATTATCCCTGATGTGCGAAAGCCGTTAACATCCAATGGTTTTTTTCTGTTTTCTTCACAAAACCCTTGACCATATCTTCGGATCCGCTATCACCAATATCTATTGCGATTTCGATGATATTAAACATGGCTTCAAGCAGGTGTTCATAATCTCGAAGGATTTCCTTCACCATTTCCAATCCCGTTAGGTCAGTGCCGGATTCTTTGATATCTGAATGCTGCAGAAATTCTTTCATGGTGCTATATGGGGTTTGCCCAAATACCCGAATTCGTTCGGCGATATCGTCCGCTACTACTTTTGCATCATTATATTGGTTCTCGAAATTTTCATGTATATCGAAAAAATCTGCTCCTTTTACATTCCAATGGAAGTTTCTTAATTTCTGGTAGTGAACACTATAATTAGCTAGTAATTTGTTTAATGCATCTACCAGTTCGGCAGTCTCTAGTTTGGTATACCCTAATCGGGCATATACCCTTTTCTTAGTCTCTTTATCGGTCTGAAGTGATTCTAATTTAGTGTTACTCATTTTTCTATTATTTATATGTTCAACAACACTGTTCAATATGCGAATAGTGTTCCAAACAGATAAAAGTGCTAATAGATGAGCTAAAGTGCGATTCGAAGTATGATGCTGTGGACTCTGGTTCTGTTGGTGGGGAAGCTACTCTACACAATTGATTTGAAAGCGGATTGTGAATGTTGTGCCTTGACCAAGTTCACTTTCCACTTCTATTTTTCCCTTGTGGCTGTGTATGATATTTTGAACGGTCGTCAACCCCAAACCGGTACCTTCCTTTTTTCCTGTAAAAAATGGCTCAAACAGTTTCTTAAGGGCAGTTGGCGAAATTCCTTTGCCATTGTCCTGGATGATCAACATCAGATAATCGTCATGGATTTCTTCTGCTATTTTAAGCACGCCATGGTCAGGCTTCATGGATTCTATGGCATTTATAAATAGATTTAATAGTGCAATCTTGAATTGATCACTATCCAAAGGCAGTATGATATTTTCTTGGGAATAATCCTCAACTAATTCTAAGTTCTGAAGCTTGATTCGATCCTTGACTAGAGCAAGAGCTTCAGTTATTAGTTTTTTTATGGGTTGCTTGATGAGCTTTAATTTTTTTGGCTTAGAGGAATTTAGCAAGTCCGTAATCAGGTTTCCGATGCGCTTGGTATTTCGCTCTATGATACTTAAATACAGTTCAGCGTCTTCGATATCTTCAGGAATCTCCTCTTTGAGCTGCTCCAATGCCAATGAAAGATTGGTGAGGGGGTTGCGCACTTCATGGGCGATTGTTCTGGCAATATTTCCTGTCATAGATAGCTTTTCAGCTACCATTATATCTTTCTCGGCTTGTTTTCGCTTGGTCATATCCCGAATCACCCCGAGGTAGTTTTGCTGTTGCCTTTCTTCGTCGTAAACCGGTACACTATTGATCAGACAAAATCTTTTATAGGACTTTTTTGTAAGAAGAAATACTTCCAACTCATCAATTTTCTTATTTTTCTTCAAAGCATTTTCAAATGGAAGAAAATCCTTTTCAGATAGAAATAATTGTTTGATCGATTTCTCTTTGATATTTCCGAGATTAAATCCAAAAAGTTGACGAAAAGAAGAATTAACATTGATGAATTGAAATTGCTCGTCCAGCAAAAATATGGCATCGATTGACTCATCAAAAAGCTTTTGATATTTATTGCCTCTGGTCGTCAGGTCTGCCTGCATTTTTTTAACATCGGAAATATCCTGGAAGGTCACCGTGAATCCATCGCCGAGTTTGGATGCGGAAACCTGAAACCAACCATCAAACTTGTCTGTCTTGCAATGCTGTTCTACTTTGGCAAATTTTCCTGTCTCTACAAGTCGTTTATACTCTTTAAAAAAACCATTGCCAATTTGCTCAGGAAGTACGTCCATCATTTTTGCTCCAATCAGATCCGAAACGTCTACGGCCAACAGTTCAGAAGCCGTCTTATTAGCAAAAATGCATTCAAAATCCATGATCTCGCTATCGGAATTCCGAATGGACTTGAAGTTTAAGACACCAAAAAAAGTAGTGTCTATGATGCTGTGCAGCAAGTTTTCGGGGGAGGTGTTGTTATCTGAAATGGATTTTGACATTTTATGCTATTTGGAAAAAATACAACCTACATATCGATCTGATATAACTTCAATTTGTTATAAAGAGTTTTTCGATCGACATCCAACAATTCCGCCGTCTTGGTTTTATTATTATTCGTCTTTCTCAATATTTCCAAAATTGTCCTCTTTTCAGTTTCCTCCACGACTTCTTTCAAACTGCCCGGCATGGAGCCATTAAATGAAATATTGACGCTTTGTTCATCAAAATCCGAGGGAATAATTATTTCCTGAGGCAAGTGCTCAACGTTGATTTTCTTATCCTGACATATCAAAACTGCACGCTTGATTACATTGCGCAATTCCCTCAAATTTCCATGCCAGAAGTATTTCTTGAGGTAGTTGATAGCGATTTCTTCAAAGCCGATCACATTCTTTTCCAACTGTTCATTAGCTAGATTCAGAAAGTACTGAGAAAAAACAACTATGTCCTCCGGCCGTTCTCTCAGTGGCGCTATTTCTATTTTAAACTCATTGATCCTGTGATAAATATCTTCACGGAATTCCCCTGCACGAACAGATTTTACCAGCTTTTCGTTTGTGGCAACGACGATCCGTACATCTACTGGAATATCCTTTTCACCACCAACTTTCCTGAAAGTGTTTTCTTGAAGTACCCTAAGCAACTTTGTTTGGCTTTCGTAGT
The DNA here is from genome assembly GCA_030426345.1 of Bacteroidia bacterium. GTDB lineage: Bacteria > Bacteroidota > Bacteroidia > Cytophagales > Cyclobacteriaceae > JAAUQL01. Next base: position 10,784 of record JAUHYU010000104.1, on the reverse strand, counting down.
TCAGGTTTCCAATTTCGTCCAAGAAAAGCGTACCACCATCAGCTAATTCGAAGCAGCCTTTTTTATCAAGGATAGCTCCTGTAAACGCTCCTTTTACATGCCCAAATAGTTCACTTCCTGCTAGATCTTTGGGCAATGCGCCACAATCTATAGCCACAAAATTCTGATTTTTGCGCTTACTTTTATTGTGGATTGCCCTAGCCACATACTCTTTTCCCGTGCCTGTTTCGCCAAGAATTACAACTGACATATCGGTGGGAGCAATCAAATCAATGTGCTTGGCAACAACTTTGCTTTGCTGACTAGAACCATGTACAAATTCAAAGCTACTTTGCTTTGCTTTTTTATTTGATGGTTTTTGAGAGGCTTTTGATTCTGAATTATCATTCAACGCATTGTTGACCGTCATGAGGATTTCATCGGGATACAGAGGCTTGGTGACATATTCATACGCTCCTTTTTTGAGCGCTTCCACAGCCACCCTAACATCAGAATACCCTGTTATGATGATTACCTGGATTTTAGGATCAATGATTTTTATCTTTTGCAGAATTTCCAGACCATTATAATCTGGAAGTTTGAAATCACAAAGTACCACATCTGCTGATGCCTTTTTCAACGAACAAATGGCCTCATTGCCATTTTGCGCTGTCCGAACTTCAAAATCCTTTTTTGTGAAGTACTTATTCAGAAGAAGGCAGATGTCCGGATCGTCATCAATTATAAGAATTTTAGGCATATTATTTATTTTTAATTTCCTCTATGGCTTTTTTGATATCATGCTTTGAAAACGGCTTTTTGATAAAATCGTCTACTTTAAATTCATTGGCTTTCCTTGTTTCAGTCTCTCCGTCAAAGGCACTGATGATGACAATTCCGGCATCTTCATTTTTCTTTTTGATCTGTGGCATTAGGTCAAAACCAGTGCCATCAGGAAGGTTGAGATCCAAAAAATATAGATCATAATCATTATGCCGGATTTTTGCTTTGGCGTCTTCAATACTCGTTACATCATCAGCACTAATGCCTTCCTTTCTCAAAATAATTTTTGTCATTATACCAATGTCTTCCTCGTCATCAACTATCAATGCTCTCATCTCAAATTTGTTTGTAAAGTTCTACAATATCTTTTCTAGGTTTAGTAAAATGTGTGGAAAATTTTCTACAATTAATCATTTATGTTCCTCAATACCAATTAATAATCTCGGAAATATTTATAAAGAATGTCATTTCATTGTACGTTCAACCAATATTTCATGGATTTGGTATGCTTTTTTCACGTTTCGCCATATTGCTCATCAAACCATGATGTATAATAAACATGCCAATTAGGTTTGACTAAGTAAAAAACCAATTAATTTAGATAACCATTAAAATCATAGAGTTGAATTATATCACAGATAAATTTCGTCAGAAGAAGGAAGACAAATCGCCAAAAGCGGATCGCCCAAAAGAAGTGACCCAAATATTGGACGAACAAATAACAGCAGGCATTAAGGAATTCGAACGTTCAAATTCGGGTTTGTTTATTTCGGCATTTACGGCCGGGTTAGAGATCGGGTTTAGTGTACTTTTTATGAGTACGATTTTTACTTTATTTCACGCTGATCTAAGCCCAGAAATGCTAAAGTTATGTCTCGCATTATGCTATCCGATAGGATTTATTTTTGTGATCATTGGTAGATCTGAGCTTTTTACTGAGCATACCGCTCTGGCAATTTTGCCGGTTTTAAGTGGTTCTGCTACTATTAAAGCTCTTTTGGTTTTGTGGGGTTTGGTGTTTTCTGGCAATCTTCTAGGCGGATATTTATTTAGCATTATAATTGCGAAGCTTGGCCCTCAGATCGGCTTCATAGACCCATCCGCATTTCACCATATTGCCCATGAAATGATCGATTATGACTGGCAGACCATATTTCTTAGTGCGCTGTTGGCCGGTTGGATGATGGGTTTGTTGGGATGGTTGGCGACTTCAAGTCAGGAAACCATAAGTAGAATATTCATCATCGTATTGGTCACTTTTATTATTGGCCTTGCCGGATTGCACCATTGTGTTGTGGGATCGATTGAGGTTTTTACAGGCTGGATTATCAGTCCTGATATTGAGTTTAAGGACTATTTGAAGTTTCAGGTTTGGGCCACAGCAGGTAATGCCATCGGCGGAGCGGTTTTCGTTTCTTTTTTGAAATATGGACACGCAAGTGTCAAATAGTTGTTTTCATCTCAAACATACCCATTCGTATTTTCATGGAATTGAAGGGCTTTTTTAATAAGTTTTTTGTGAAGAGGTCAGCACTCAGAGGTTAAGTTGATCGATTCGATTATCTCTTCTTTAGAAAAAACATGTCAAAATCCATGAATCGATTTGCTAATTGAATTATATTGGAGGATCGGTTTTGAATCAATTTTTTGAAGAATATATAATCCCTAAACGCTCAACTATGAAGTATCACCTAATCGCCTTTTCATGGATTTTGACATGTTTTTTTTCATGTTCCAGCCCTGTAGAACGAGGCCATTTAGAAAGAGATAACCTCGATTACGTCAATTCCTTTATTGGTTCTACCGGCCCGTCAGATTCTGATTATGGCGGGACTATTCCCGCAGTTGCACCTCCTTTTGCCATGACTCAATGGTGCGCCATGACGCGTGAAAACTTTATCAGCAACAATCCCTACAACTATCGGGATTTTACATTGATCGGATTTATCGGCACGCACCAACCAGCCATCTGGATGGGTGATTATGGATTTATGTCGTTTTTGCCTTCTTCGGGGAAAGTTAAAATATCTCCCGAAGAAAGATCGCTGACCTTCAAACATTCTGAAGAGGAGGCATCGCCCTATTTTTATTCCGTTGAGGCTAAAACCAAAGACAATAAAAAAATAAAAACAGAAATGGCATCCACGCTTCGGTGTGCCATTTTCAATGTTACTTTCCCACAAGGGGATGATAATTACATCTTTGTGGAAGCAAGCCGGAAGATCACGGACGAAAAGGAATTTGATGGATTTATAAGGCTTTTGCCCGAGTCAAATGAGATTGTAGGCTATAATTCAGATCGCTACTCTTACATGCTGGGGCCGGATTTACCAAACTTCAAGGGCTACTTTGTGATGCAGTTTTCCAAACCGTTTTCCCGAAAGGGACTTTGGAAACAGGATCAATTGATGGAAGACCAAACGGAGCAAAACGGAGACCACATCGGAGGATATGTTTATTTTGACACCAAGAAAAGTGAGTTGGTTCAGGTCAAAGTGGCGACTTCTTTTATCAGCATTGAGCAAGCACGTGAAAATCTAGATCACGAAATTCCCGCATGGGATTTTCAACAAGTGGTAGATGGAAACCGCGCTGAATGGAAAAAATATTTTGACAGGGTGACAGTCGATGGAGGTAGTGAAGATCAAAAGGTAAGTTTCTACTCGGCGCTGCACCGCACGTTGCAGTATCCACGGATTTTCTCAGAATATGGGAAATACTACAGTGCGTTTGATGATGCGATCCATGAAGGGGTGAGCTACAATGATTATTCGCTTTGGGATACATTTCGGGCGCAGCATCCATGGCTCACTTTGGTCGCTCCAGAGCATGTAAATCCCATGATCCAATCGCTGGTGCAAATGTATGAGGAAGGAGGATGGATACCGAAATGGCCCAATCCGACATATTCCAACATTATGATAGGTACTCATGCCGACGCCGTCGTGGCCGATGCGTATGTCAAAAATTTCAGGGGTTATGATGTGGACAAAGCTTATGAAGCCATTTATAAAAATGCCATGACACCTCCTGAGAATGACACGAATATGCGCTGGGCTGATCGCGAAATCACCAAACTGTACGAAGCCCGTGGTGGTCTGACATACTATAAGGAAAAAGGGTTTGTTCCTGCTGATAAAACCGCCGAATCGGTTTCCAGAACGTTGGAATTTGCCTATGATGATTTTTGCGTTGCTAAGGTGGCCAAAGGGCTTGGGAAGATGGAAGATTATGAATATTTCATGAATCGGAGTAGGAATTATATTAATGTATATGATTCCATTTCGGGGTTTATGAGTGCTAGAAATTATGACGGAAGCTTCGTGAAAGAGGTGAAGCATAAAGTGGATGAAGTGGAGCAGATCGTGGAAGAAGGGATTACTGAAGGTGGACGTTGGACTTATTTATTTTGCGTGATGCAAGATGTGGGTGGTCTGATTTCGCTGATGGGCGGAAGGGATAAATTCACGACTATGCTGGATCGAAATTTTGATGAGGGGCATTTTCAGCATCGCAATGAACCCGGCCATCATTTTATTTATCTGTACAATTATGCTGGACAACCTTGGAAAACGCAGGAAAAAATCTGGGAGCACACGCCTTTGAACTATCAGAATGCCCCGGATGGATTGTCGGGCAATGACGACTGCGGACAGATGTCGGCCTGGCTGATTTTCAGCAGCATGGGTTTTTACCCTGTCGCACCGGGCAATGGACAATATGCGATCGGTTCGCCTTTGTTTCCCAAGGTGACGCTTGATTTGCCCGCTCCATACAACAAAAAAATCACGATCACAGCGGTTGGTGTAGCCGAAGGCAAGAAATACATCAAATCACTGACCATGGACGGAAAACCAATCTCAAAACCATTTATAAACCATGAAGACTTAGTGGCTTGTGACAACCTTGTTTTTGAAATGTCTGACACGCCAACGGATTGGGGGAAATAATGGCTTGGGAGATTAAGTCTTATTCTATAGATTAGTGGATGAATATATAATACAGATATCAGACATATGTCTGATATACGCTTGTTGTATGCCATTGGGCAATTAATAGGGTTTACAGCCTGTAGATTTTGGGCGCCAAGATGGTGATTAATTTTTTATTATTGCTCAGATGATTTTGATGGAAATCAAAAGGAATTTTGGTTTCAAGTCCTCGGCGGAGATTCCGTTCAAACTCGTGTTTGATGACGAAGAAACGTCAATGAGGACTTGTCGAAGTTATTCGTTTTTGGCCACAAAATCAAGGCTTTACGCGCAAAATGGAACCAAAAAATAAAAAAATAAATGGTTGTTAAAAATCGCCCCGCATCATGGACGACTTCAAGCGTGACCTAAAAGTCATAAAGGATGCTAAAATTACAGGTCATGGAAATAAAGGTATTAATAGCCCAACAGAGACTTTTGAGATACTTATATTTAAAAAGTACAAAAGCATACAACACTATCTATCAATCATGCCCGCACTGAATCAAAGCACATGCCAAGGCACGATTGATAGACTTGTCATTGTAGGGCATAGGGTGCCGAGGTGCAAACAGATAATAATCGAAACATAGAATATGACACAATTAAATTTAACTGGAGGAGCAAGAATTGGAATGGCAAATGCTACGTGGCCATTCGCCAGTTTGAAAGTAACTAAGGAACGACTTGATTTAAATGCAACAGTTGTGGGGAATTTAGTATTTAGTCCAGAGGATATAATTTCTATTGAGCCGTATTACATGATGCCAATAATTGGACAAGGGATTAAAATTAACCACAGGATTCCGAAATATAAGGACAAAGTAGTTTTTTGGACTTTTAAAAATCCAAAAGAAGTAATCAGACAAATTCAACATACTGGATTTTTGGATAATTCTTCAAGTGAAATAACACCTCAGGACTCGGAAATAATAGCCGAGAGACAAAAACAAGGTGGATTTCCTATTAAAACACCATTTGCAGTCGGAATTGTAGTGTTATGGAATATATTATTTTTAATGGACTTTTTTAAATCTACGAAAGGAGATTCAAATGGAATTCCAATTGGAAAAGGAGCAATAACAGCATTAGGGTTAGTTTTTTTAACTAGCTTACTGATTCTAGTGTCAAAAGGATTTAGAAAACTTGCATTGAAAGAAGGACGAGAACTTAAAGATATTAGTAAGTTTCTTTATTTCATCATGTTTATCTGTGGATTTATGATGTTCACTTTTTTAATGGTGACTAACATGCAGTAGATTGATAAATAAGGAACTACGCCCTACAATAACTAAGTATTCGTCCCGCCGATAGGCCAGGGATGAATATTTAGTTGACGGATCCGGTCTTCCTGTATGGGGAAAGCGTTGGTTTTCTACTTTAGTATTTAGGTTTTATTTTGGCGGGCCTACCGGGATGTTGTGTTGATTGCTGAACTCCAACATTATTTTTAGTGTCTTATCCCTAAGATTTTCATTTGCCCAGTTGGTTGTATGGTCATTTTTCGGTTAAATGCTTGTCTTTGGCAATAGCTATCCTGCCTCGTCCATTGCGTGTGGTTTTCATGGTTGCTCATCAGTCTTAAGTATTTCTTCCCATCCATGAGGAGGCCCTCTCTGTCCAAAGATCATGACCGTTACCAGGTTTCCTTTTTTGCAGCTCGGACATCTGCCATGGAGCAATCTCGGTTTCCCTTCTATATTTATTATTGTCTCAACGGCGAGCATTTTTTGCAGTGCCGGTAATTGATTCTTTTTCCAGCCGCTGCTCAAGATGCCATAATGCCTGATGCGCGTAAAGCCTTTGGGCAAGATATGCATTGCAAATCGACGCACGAACTCATCTGTTTTGAGCTGGAGCTGTTCTTTTCGCCCCCCTTTCTTGTAGTTCTTTATCTGGAAGGTCACTGTTCTTTTGGCCTTGTCCACTTGGTTGATGCGGTGATTGCTGATGGCGATTTTGTGGGTGTAGCGACCAAGGTATTCCACCACATATTTTGGGGTATGGAACTGCTGCTTTGTATACACCACCCAGTTTTTGACAAAAAGCTTATCGTAGATTTCCTGCGATATTGGCATTTTGTTTTTGCGCAGCAGAGCGACATATTTTGCACGGAACACGCGGCTCATTGATTTCACATTGAACAGGTACTTTCCCTTGTTTTTGGCAGTTTTCCACTTGCCCGATTTGCCCACGCCTCCGCCTGGCACGATACAGTGCAGATGTGGGTGCAAAGATAAGTTTTGGCCCCAAGTGTGCAGAATAGCTATCATGCCCATTCGTGCACCAAGGTGTTCTGGGTTTGAGCCAAACTGCCCAAGAGTAGCCCATGCTGTCTTAAATAGGATGTCATAGACTACCTTCGGATGCTTTACGGCAACGGCATTCAGCTCAGAAGGAAGAGTAAACACGACATGGAAATAAGGCACATTGAGAAGTTCGCTTTCCCGCGCCTGTATCCATGCTTCACGCTTGTGCCCCTGACAGGTGGGGCAATGCCGGTTTCTGCAACTATTGTAACTGATGTGAAGTTTGTGGCAGCAATCACATTTATCTATATGGCCACCCATAGCAGGTGTACGGCACCGACGGATGGCGTGCAGGGTGCGCCTGTGCCAGGCCGTAAAGGCTTTGGAGGAGATATACTCCTGCTCCATTTCCACCACATCAGCCACCTTGTAGCGGCTGCGCACTAGTCAAAAAGTGTATCGGGCGGGCTGAACTTTCGCGAACTCCCTGTGTTTGCTACATGCAGATACACCAGCGTTGTCTCGATATGGGCATGTCCCAAAAGCTCTTTCAGGCTCATAATATTGAGCCCTTCTTCCAGCAAGTGCGTGGCATAGGTGTGGCGCAGACAATGTGCCGTAATGGTTTTGTGGGTGTTTACCTTGCTCCTGTTTTCTTTTATGACCCACTGTATCCCTGTGGTGGTGATGGGCCGGGGAGCTCCGTTGTCGGTCACCTGACTGTTGAAAAGGAAGGTTTTAGGAGATTCTGTCGAGATGTATTTTTTGAGTCCGCGTGCCAGATGTTCGCTAAGAGGCACATAACGGTCCGGTTTTCCTTTTTGCTTTTTCACAAAAACCACCTTTCGGTCAAAGTCAATATCGCAGAGCCGCAGCGCACACAATTCGTAGCTTCTAAGTCCGCAACCGTACAACATGCCCAGCATCAAGCGATGTTTGAGGTATTTCGGAGCTTTGAGCAAAGTGCGGACTTCAGCTTTGCTCAACACTACGGGCAGTTTGTTCTGTCGTTTTATTTGAGGAAGCCTGACCCGCTTATCTTTCATGCCCAAGACTTTGTAAACGGCACGAAGACCAAAAATGGTGTGTTTGAAAAAGCTCTCAGAAGGGGTTTTATGCAGGTTTTGACAATGAAAAAGATAATCGTTGATCAACTCGACAGAAAGAGTTTCGGGGCTCTGTTTGGAGTGTAGACCAAGGTGCGCCAGGCAACGCGTGTAGTTGTTCAAGGTACTTGTGGCTTTGCCATTGATCGCAAAGCTCTTGCTCAGTTTAGTGCGCAGGCTTTCAAAGCCCGGAACTTCTGCGATAGCAGTCTCTACTATCGTTTTGCTTTTTTTTATACATAACAGTAATTTTTAAGTGTACAATAAATTTAAGATTTATTGTACTTTGCTTTAGCTTCCGACCCGTAGGGAGGATTCGTTCAACAATCGCTAAGCAGTCATGGCGGGTAACTGTATACTGACAATAACTTACAATTTATTAACTTTAATCAAATTCGGACAGGTAATTGGACTGGATATCACCACGCCTCTTAGCTTGTCCCGTTATCTACAATAAAATAAATGATATCTAAAATAATTCAGCACTTCACGCCTATTTCAAAGGCATCAACCGATGCCATCGAAAAAATTGTTGAATATCATTCAGTTAAAAAAGGGGAATTATTCATCGAGAAAACTAAATTTAACAATAAAGAGTATTTTATTATTAAAGGTATTTGTAGAAGCTTCTTGCTTAGCCCTAATGGAGAAGAAATAACCATTTCTTTTTTTAAAAGCGACTCCATATTATCACCTTATACAACAAGAACCACCAACGGGAAATCGAACTTAAACTTTCAGGCACTTACGGATTTAACCTTAGGAGAAATGAATGCCTCTGCATTTGAAAACTTAATGGTAGAAAACTTAGAAATTCGTGAATTTGGAAATTCTGTTTTAAGGAATGAATTAAAATTGAAAATAGATAAAGAAATAAGTCTGGCTTCTACTACCGCATCAGAAAGGCTACAAGCATTTCGAAAACAATTCCCTCTATTTGAAAACCTAATCCCCCACCCAACTATTGCCTCTTACCTAGGTATTACCAATATTTCTTTAAGCAGACTCCGAAGAGAACTCATGAAGTAAATCTCTTTTTATCATTTGTTAATGGATGCCCTTTCTATTAGTATCAATATTGTATTGAATCAAAAAACATACAATCATGAGAACTAAAACGTCCACCGAATCGTCCAAAAATATCGTTAACAAAATCAACCCTTATTGGTTTCTTCCTCTTGGAGTAGCAACAATGACTATTTCTCACATGACCTACAATGTAGACTTTGTAGCATGGTTTTCTATTGTACCATTTTTGCTTTTCCTCAAACTTACCAAAGGTTGGAAATCACGACTGCACTTCACCTTAACCTTACTAATTACTTGGTCATTAATTGTTGCCAAAATCATATCTAGCCCTATTCCATATGGTCTTGTTTTTATGTATTCCATTCCCATCAGTTTAATTCATTTACCGGGATATTTAATTGGATTAAAATTCAACCAGCGTAAATTCTCTATATTCTTATTCCCGGTATTAATGACACTTTTAGAGTGGATTCAATATACATATACGCCATTAGCTACTTGGGGTGCACTATCGAACACACAGGTAGAAAGCCTTGGTATTGCACAGTTTGTTTCTGTATTTGGAATGGCGGGTTTAAGTTTCCTTATATATTGGGTTAATATTGCCATCTCTGAATTACTCTTGAATAAAAAATGTACCGCTACTAACTTTTACTTACCTCTGATATTTACCATTACCACAATAATATGGGGGAACATTAGGTACGACATACATACTTCAAACGGAGTGGACACCATCACAATGGCAGCGGTAGGAACAGATTCTAAAATTGGTGGTTTACCATTACCTACTCAACAAAAAAACGAAAGCGATATACAAGGAATATTTAACCGAACCAGAAAATCTGCCAAACTAGGTGCAAAGATCGTTGTATGGAATGAAGGGGCCTTTTTGCTCAAAAAATCGAACGAAGATAGATGGATAGACTCCATTAAAACACTAGCTACTAATTCAAAAGTTTGTATCGTTGCATCGTATATTCTTTTGACTTCAGAATCACCCCTTAGGTATGACAACAAATACCTCTTAATCGATTCAACAGGTGAAGTTCTTCACACCTATTTAAAGCACGAACCAGTACCAGGTGAGCCAGCAAAAAAGGGTGTTGAACCTGTCAAATCTTTTAACATTGCAGGAATTAATCTCGGTGGAGCCATCTGTTACGATTACGATTTCCCTTATTTGGCAAAAGAAAACCATATAGCGAATGCTGACATTGTAGCGCTCCCTTCTTCAGACTGGAGAGGCATAGATCCAATTCATACGGAAATGGCACGTTTCAGATCTATAGAACAAGGTCATTCTATATTACGCTCTACTCGGTTTGGACTATCGGCTGCAATAAGTCCCTACGGTGATTTTGTATCTAAAATGAGTGCGTTCGACAACCATGACAAAATCATGATCACTGAGTTACCAAAAAAAAGCATCACTACCATTCATTCAGTAATTGGTGATTTGTTTATTTATCTTTGCATTATATTTCTTCCTCTATTTTTCACTATTAAAAAAGTACATAGTCGAGTAGGTAAAGGGGAATCACACCCCTAAACCTCTCACAGAACCGTACGTGAACCTCTCGATTCATACGGCTCTTATTATACAGTCAAACTTACCCGAGATTAGCTATCAAACCAGTTGGTAACCCAATGACCAATGATAAAAC
>JAUHYU010000175.1 GCA_030426345.1 Bacteroidia bacterium | reverse complement strand
CTTGCTAGTCCTTCGTCCTTCACAGATCTATAATGTGCACAAAAATGAATTCTATGACTCTGAGCTTTAAATGATTTGGTTAGGTAGAGCTTAAATTCATTTTCAGCCAAATCAAAATCTTCTTCCTGTATATCTGATTTAAACTCAGTTTTAAAAAGATTTTCTAAGTCAACTAAAATATTATTTTGATTCTCAATAACAATTTTAGGATGTCGACTACTGATGAAGTAAAGCTGGAAGTGAAGTACAATTTCTCTAGCAACATCCATAAGTAACCTTGGAGCATATTTTTGATACTCTTCCGTAAACCCTGAAAGGACGATTTTAGTACCAATTTTCCCTGTAGTGGTCTCTTCTTCAAACTCGTGAAATCCTTCTCTTGTATTCCTAAATTCAAAGGTTCTTCTAACCAAAGAATCTGTAGAATTAAAACGACTATCTATTAATATTTTATCAAATGCCTTTAGGCATACAAAACGTCCAACACCTTTTCCTCCAATGTCTAATTTATGATCTGTATCCGCCTCAACGAAACCTTGAAGATTTTCATCGTTGAGACCAATTCCATTGTCTACGATTTCAAAGGATTTTATCGGATATTTATCGATATCTTCAAGTCCATTGAGAACTTTTTGATCACCGTTTCTAATAATCTTTATGCGAATTTCTCCATTGTCTAGAAGCTGCTTTTTACTTTTCGCTTCATTTATAGCATGGATGGAATTGCTAATAATCTCAAAAAGAGGCATTAACGGTTTTGTTCTAGGAAGTTTAGTATTCCTTACCCTGTTTGCGATATTACTTGTCGATCTAAGATCCATGAGACCAAACTACTAAAACTTATTATTAAAATCTACAGGGAACTCAATGACATATTAAGATATGCATTCATGTCTGATATGCACGTTATATGTTCGAACAACCCTAATTCATGAAAAATAGGGCTTTTTAGATAAAAAAAGATCACATTTCTATCAAAGGATTGATCACTTGATCTACTGGTGTGACAACCTCTCCAAATAGCTAAAACACAAAAATGGAGTTGCTCAAAAATGTCCATTACGCACATCGTAAAACAACTCCATTATTCTCTTTGTGAAACTTGAGACCTTATTTAGTGCCTAATGTCCAACCTTTACGGTATTCCCGTTTTACATACTGGTTAGCATCGTCATAGTTGGTGACGCGCATGTTGGCATTGTCCCACATCAGTTTTGTGTTGCTGCCAGGGTAATGGTTTCCTCTACCGCTTGGCCTTGGCTTGGGTATATCTGCCACCCTGATACCCAAATTGGCCATCAAGATCGCTTCTGTCAATGGGCCAGCCTTATCAAACGAAGAGCTCATTTCCATATTTCCATAACCGGCAATTGCACCTTCGACCCATTGGGCGTAATGGCCTCCAGCCCCACCTTTCACACGGGGAACAGTTTCCGGAACACTTATTTGTTCGTTGAGAGATAGTGGTAACAACCTTGGGTTAGCCGCATATTCGCTTCCCATCATCTTCCCTTTTGTACCTATAAATAAAATACCGCTGTTGCCATCGCCAAACATTTCATCAGGGCCAAGTTCCTCAGGCCTTTCCGGCTTGATTCCGCCATCCATCCAATGCATGGTCACGGATCCTTTGGTCTTTTCACCCTTAGGGAAAGTAAGTACTGCATGGCTCGAAGGAGGACAGCTATCGGGGAAGAAGCCTCTTTTTCCAAACTCAACAAATACACTTCCTACACTTGCTTGAACCGAATCTGCATACTTTATTCCCAATACTCTAAAAGGTGCTTCCATCAGGTGGCAGCCCAAATCTCCCAAGGCGCCTGTTCCATAGTCCCACCAGCCGCGCCAGCTTCCCGGGATCAGGCCATCTACATAATCCTTTTGTGGAGCTGTACCAAGCCATAAATCCCAATCTAGTTCTTTGGGCACGGATGGCTTTTCGGTTGGCCAGGGAATACCTTGTGGCCAGATCGGTCTGTTAGTCCAGATCTTCACGGTATGCACATCACCGATAATACCCGCATCATACCATTCCACCATTTTCCTGACACCATCTCCCGACGATCCCTGGTTTCCCATTTGCGTCACGACTTTGTATTTTTCTGCCGCCTCAGTAAGCATTCTGGCTTCATAAATATCATGAGTCATGGGTTTTTGCACGTATACATGCTTGCCAAGTTCCATGGCCCCCATGGCGATCACAGCGTGGTTGTGGTCAGGTGTAGATACCGAAACTGCGTCAATGTTTTTGGCCTCTTTGTCTAGCAGCTTACGCCAATCCTTATAGTATTTGGCCTTAGGAAATCGCTCCCGGCTTTGTGTTGACATTCTGTCATCTACATCGCACAGGTAACCTATTTCCGCTTTCCCGCTTTCATGGAAATTTCTAATGTCTGATCTTCCTTTCCCTCCTGCTCCCACACCGGCAACTACCAGCATATCACTGGGAGCTCGAAAGCCGGCTCCTCCTATCACATGCCTTGGTACAATCATAAAACCAGCCCCCGCCAAAGCGCTGCCTTTGATAAATGTTCTTCTTGATGATCCTTTCTGTTTGTCCATTTTTTGAGTGTTAACTTAGTAGTGATTAATATAATTGACTTTTCTAGTAGTATTCGTCAAGATATGGAGCTTTATGGAACCTTCCATTTTAAAATGTAGAATCCAGCCATGGGAAAACAGCCCTTTTTCCATAGAAATCTTCTTATCCTCTTATAAGAAGACAATGCAGTTGGTCGCTACCCTTACTCGGCCATGGTTTTTAATGGGTATTTCTCATCCGATCAAAAAACTTCTTTCGCTAAACGCCGGAATGGACGGCACGCCTTCGTAGAAGTATTTTATGTCATCTTTGTTGTCCATCAAGCCCAAACTATAAAGAACTGGCACAAAATGGTCAGGGGTTGGTGCTGCTAATTTTCCTAGTTTGTGGCTGTTTTCATAATTGACAATATTTGCAAAATTCCTTTCATCAATCTGGTTTTTGATCCAAAAATCATATTCCTCTTCCCATCCATATACCGACATATCATTGTTTCCCATTTTTTTCATGGCCAGAGGGATGTTGTGTATCAGCGACCCACTGCCGATGATCAAAACACCTTTTTCCCTTAAGGATTTTAACTGCTTCCCCAATTCATGGTGATACGATGGCTTGGCATAGTAATCAATGCTCATTTGAAAGACGGGGATATTTGCCTCCGGAAACAAATGCATCAGCATTGGCCAAGCACCGTGGTCCAACCCCCAGTCATCGGTATCTTTCACGCCCGGAATTATCTTGGTCACTTCTTTGGCTATTTCAGGAGCTCCTTTCGCAATATACTTTGGATCATAAAAATGCTCGGGAAATCCATAGTAATCATAGACCTGC
>JAUHYU010000103.1 GCA_030426345.1 Bacteroidia bacterium | reverse complement strand
GTTCGTTTTTCGATTTCAAAAATCCCTTTGATTTGTCGAGAGAGGTAAATCACGTTTGGTTCAGATGGTTTTATGGTCATGTTGCCAAAGTAATGTACTTCTCTTTCAACTTTGCCCTCAGGTGTTTGTGGAAACCACTTCCCTGCCCTGCATATTTCATAGTCCATCCATTGCTTTTCCCTTTTGCTATACCAAGCATATCGGTAGCGATGATCGGTCTCTGTTGGGTGTCTCGTGTAGAGTATAACGGGTTGGCCTTTTTTATCTGTAGCAATATCTGCAATCCAAGCGAGACCGCTGTCACCAGTTGGTTTGTAGACCAAAGAGGCTTCTTTTGGCTCGAAAGGTAGCTCATCAACTGTGCAAATTTTAGAGCCATCTACTCTCCAAAACGCACCTTTTTCATAATAGCAATAATATACGGAATTAGTCGGTTCTTTACTTGGATGTCCGTCTGTGTAGATCAAATGCACTTTGGATTTTCCATCAGAGAAGTATTTAACATAAGGTCTATTGTTCGTAACGAATTCCTTTGGGCAGATGATTACCCTCGGAGTGTGCCATGTCTTGCCATTATCGTCTGAAGCGACCATATTTGGTTTGAGTCCCGTCCAGCGCCCAAACGAGTATATCCTGTTTTTCTCCTTTTTAAGCACGTACGGATTGGCATAGGTATAACTCTCCTTTGGAAAATCCTTGAGCAATTGATCTGTCGTGGGCTTGAAGACAACGGCATCACCAAATGAGCTGATGTCAGTTCCTTGGGTCGTAAGGTTATAAGCCACGCCTTTTTCGGTTGAGTGCCAGGTGTACATCGTCAAGATATTTTTATCAGGAAGAACAACAAATGCTGGATTGTTGTGGTCATCTA
Source organism: Bacteroidia bacterium (assembly GCA_030426345.1). Lineage (GTDB taxonomy): Bacteria > Bacteroidota > Bacteroidia > Cytophagales > Cyclobacteriaceae > JAAUQL01. The sequence continues at coordinate 17,413 of JAUHYU010000103.1, read as the reverse complement.
TTTGCATCTGAGGAAATAGAACTTTTGTTTTGCTTTCTCCACTTGCCAAGTCTAACGATGCCGCCTCAACGGTTCCATCGGTAGTTACCCATCCCGTGATCACGGTCTTTCCTTTGTCGGCGTAGATGGCTCTTGGGTCAGAAAACCAACACCAAGCACCATCGAAGGTCAATTCTTTGATGTCGCTTTTTTGTGCAAACGAACTATAAATAGCGGATAAGAAAAATGAAGTTAGAAAAATTGCTTTTTTCATGATTTGAAGATTACTGATATTATGTTTTGCTTAATTTAATAAGACTGAATAGCAATGCTGTTACACATTCTAGCTCTTTTATTTTGGACTAAGATCGAAATTTTTTTTCGCGTAACTTACAACGAAAACAGAAAATTAAAAAGAAGAAATAAGCCTTTGCAAAAACTCGTGGATCTAGCCTCAGAAATGGAGGCTTAAATCGGAGTTGAATTCCAGATGCTTCTACAAAATTATTGGCTTATTTATCTATCCAATATTTGATGGATGTATCATAATTGGTATAGTGGATGTATTTTTTATTTTGCATCCATAGCACAACTGTATTGTGTTTTGTACCATCTCCTCTTGGCACATAAGGCCGTACATTGTCAAGGGTAGAATTTTCTGTAATTGCTTGGATTTTCCATGTTTTGCCTCCATCGTAAGTTGTTCGTTTTTCGATTTCAAAAACTCCCTTTATTTGCCTAGAAAGGTAGATCACATTTGGTTCAGATGGTTTTATGGTCATGTTGCCAAAGTAATGAGGTTCCCTTTCTACCTTACCTTCTTGTGTTTGAGGAAACCACTTTCCTGCTCTGCATATTTCATAGTCCATCCATTGTTTTTCTCTTTTGCTATACCAAGCATATTGGTACCGATGGTCAGTTTCTGTCGGATGCCTTGTGTAAAGCAAAACTGGTTGGCCCTTTTTGTCAGCAACAACATCTGCTATCCAGGCGAGGCCGCTCTCTCCTGATGGCTTGTAGACCAGCGAAGCATCTTTTGGCTCGAATGGCAACTCATCAACTGTACAAATTTTAGAACCGTCGACCCTCCAAAACGCACCTTTTTCATAATAGCAATAGTACACTGAGTTGGTTGGTTCGACTCTTGGATGTCCGTCGGTATAGATCATATGAATTTTGGATTTGCCGTCAGAAAAATATTTGACATAAGGCCGGTTGTTGGGGTCAAATTCCTTCGGGCTGATGATCACTCTCGGTGTATGCCATGTTTTCCCATTGTCATCAGAAGCAATCATATTCGGTTTGAAGCCCGTCCATCGGCCAAAAGAATATATCCTGTTTTTCTCCTTTTTAAGCACATATGGATTGGCATAAGTATAGGTTTCACGAGGAAAATCCTTAAGGAGTTGATCTGTCGTGGGTTTGAAGACCACGGGCTCACCAAATGAGGCGATGTCAGAAGGCTGGGATGTGAGATTGTACACTGCACCTTTTTTGGTGGAATGCCAAGTGTACATCGCCAAGATATTCTTATCAGGAAGAATGGCAAATGCCGGATTGTTGTGATCGTCAAATTGCATTTTTGGAAATAGAACTTTCGTTTTGCTTTCACCGCTTGCCAAGTCCAAAGATGCTGCCTCGATCGTTCCGTCATTTGTGACCCATCCTGTGATCACGGTCTTACCATTGTCGGCATAGATGGCCCTTGGATCTGAAAACCAGCACCAGGCACCATTAGAGCTCAATTCTTTGATGTCGCTTTTTTGTGCAAATGAGCTGTAAACAGCGGATAAGATAAATGCGGTGAGAACGAGGGCTTTTTTCATGATCTGAATATTACTGAGAATATGTTTACAAAATTAATAAAACCGAGGCGCAATGCTGTAACAAACGCTTGCTCTTTTATTTTAGACCAAAATCAAAATATTTTTTCACTTAACTTGCAATTGGAATTTTAGAACATGGACAGAAGATTGAAAAGAAAGAACAAGCCGCTACCAAAAATCGAAATAATGAGCTATGGTAGGTACAACAAATGGGACAGGGAAAGTAAGCAACTGCCAAAACTCGTCGACCTAACCACAGAAGTGAAAGCAGAGATCGGTGTTGAATTTGGGATGATCATACAGATACATCAGGCCAAAGGCAGGTTTTTGGATTTTAGGATTGACCACCCGCCATTTACCGACGCCGATGGAAATGAGGAACCACCCTTTGAAGGCACTTATCCTATCCGCAAAAATCCATGCTCGTTTTTTCTGGGTGATACGATATGGGAGCCGATGGACGACAAGTGTGGTCAATGGACCATGACCGTATTTATGGATGGAATAGAGTTGGCAAGCAAAACGATTTTACTGACCTAAAAAGCATGTTTTTTCCATGAAGGATCAACTCACAATATTAAAAGACCAATTGGCCGGGGAGCTGTATTTTGATGATGTCATGAGGCGATTATATGCTACTGACGCTTCAGCATATCGTGAATTGCCCCTCGCTGTTTCCATTCCTAAGACAGTTGAGGATTTGAAAATATTGATCCGTTTTGCGAATGAAAATGGCACTTCGCTGATTCCCCGAACGGCAGGAACGTCACTTGCGGGACAGGTGGTAGGCCATGGAATTGTGGTGGATGTGTCCAAACATTTCAACCAAATTTTGGAAGTTAACGAAGCGGAAAGGTGGGTTCGTGTGCAACCGGGTGTGGTTCGTGACGATCTGAATACCTATTTAAAACCATACAATCTTTACTTTGGTCCGGAGACTTCTACTGCCAACAGAGCGATGATTGGTGGCATGGTAGGCAATAATTCTTGCGGGTCTAATTCGATTGTTTATGGCAGTACGAGGGAGCATGTGCTCAGCATTCGGGCATTGCTCAGTGATGGGTCTGAGGTTGAATTTGGCGAGCAAACTAGCCAAAAGTTTCAAGAAAAGCTTGAAAAATCCATGGGTTTAGAAAAATCTATTTACAATGAGATAAACAACATTCTTTCGGACAAAAAGCATCAAAAATCCATCAATTCCGGTTTCCCGAAAAAGGAAATCCCGAGGAGGAATACCGGCTACGCGCTCGATCTGCTCATGGATTGTGAGGCCTTTAGGGGACCTGAAAAACCATTCAATTTTTGCAAGCTACTCGCAGGGTCTGAAGGGACGCTGGCTTTGTCCACAGAGATAAAGTTGAACCTAGAACCGCTTCCGCCAAAAGAAAAACTATTGGTTTGTATTCATTTCAATTCTGTGAATGAATCCCTAGAGGCTAATCTGATCGCCTTAAAATATCATCCTTTGGCTTGTGAGCTAATGGATCATTACATCCTGGAATGCACCAAACAAAACATCCAACAGCGGCAAAACCGTTTTTTTATTCAGGGCGATCCTGGGGCAATTCTCGTTGTGGATCTCTCTAGGGATACCATGGAGCAGGCCCAAACAGATGCCGCAGCTATGATTTTAGAAATGAAATCTCATGGATTTGGATACCATTTTCCCGTGCTGACGGATTCGGATACTACGAAGATTTGGGCGCTCCGAAAAGCTGGCTTGGGATTGCTTTCAAATATAAAAGGAGATGCCAAGGCCGCTCCCGTGATTGAAGATACGGCCGTGGATGTGCAGGATTTGCCGGCGTACATTCGGGAGTTTAATGACATTTTAAAGAAACATAATTTATACAGCGTACACTATGCGCATGCTGCGACGGGTGAGTTGCATTTACGACCAATCCTAAATTTGAAAACCTCAGAAGGCACAAAACAATTCAGAACCATAGCTGAGGAAATTGCGAAATTGGTAAAAAAATACAACGGTTCTCTGAGCGGAGAACATGGGGATGGACGGCTTCGCGGGGAATTCATCAAGTACATGGTCGGCGAAGAAAATTATACACTTTTCAAAGAGGTGAAGAGGATTTGGGATCCAAAGAACATTTTCAACCCCGGAAAAATTGTAGATACGTCATCGATGGATACCTCGCTTCGGTACAGCCAAGAGCAAGAGACTCCGCAGTTTGATACTACTTTTAATTTTGATGAAAATGATGGCATATTAAGGGCTGCCGAATTGTGTAATGGTTCGGGAGATTGTCGAAAAACACATGTCTCCGGTGGCACGATGTGTCCCAGCTATATGGCTACCAAAAATGAAAAAGATACGACCAGGGCTAGGGCAAATATTTTGCGAGAGATACTGACAAATTCTACCAAGGCCAATCCATTTGATTCGGAAGAGATCAAGGAGGTGATGGACTTGTGCCTTTCCTGTAAAGGATGCAAATCGGAATGCCCATCGAACGTGGATGTGGCCAAGCTCAAGGCGGAATTCCAACAGCAATATTATGATGTACATGGCATTCCGTTCCGCACCAGGTTGATTGCCAGTTTTACCAAAATGAACAACCTAGCCTCCAAAGCTCCAGGGCTGTATAATTTTTCCATTACCAACAAACTGACCGCCCCGATTATCAAATCCATCAGTGGGTTTGCAATAAAGAGGAGCTTGCCTGCTCTTCATAAACAAACCCTAAAAAACTGGTATAAAGGCCAAAAAATCCATGGATTTGGCGTGGAAAACCCTTTGCCTGCAAAGGGGAAAGTATATTTGTTTTGTGATGAATTTACTAATTTCAATGATGTTCCTGTAGGCATGGCAGCCATAAAACTGCTGACTAAGCTAGGCTATGAAGTAGTGATTTCTGAGCATGTAGAGAGCGGAAGGACTTATCTCTCTAAAGGGCTGTTGAGAAAGGCAAAGGAGCTCGCATTGAAAAATATTAATATGCTCGCGGGTATTGTTTCTGATAGTTCGCCACTGCTCGGGCTGGAGCCATCGACTATTCTGACTTTTCGGGATGAATACCTCAATTTTTCCATGGGGACCGAACTGGAAACAAAAGCACAGAACCTTGCCAAAAACACCTTGATGATCGATGAGTTTTTGGATCGGATCTTCGAACAGGGGTTGATTGATCGTTCGGTGTTCAGCGACGAAGAAAAAGCCATCAAACTCCATGGGCATTGCCATCAAAAATCCATCGCTTCGATTGTGTCGACCAAGCGGATGTTGTCATTCCCTAAAAATTATAAAGTAGAAAATATCCCCTCGGGGTGCTGCGGTATGGCAGGATCATTTGGCTATGAAAAGGAACACTATGACGTATCCATGCAAATCGGCGAGTTGGTGTTGTTTCCTACCGTAAGAGAACAAAGTGAGGAAGTGATCATTGCAGCTCCCGGTACGAGCTGTCGGCACCAAATCAAAGATGGAACAGGTCGATTTTCAAAACATCCTGTAGAGATATTGTGGAAGGCGGTTGTTTAAGCTAAATTTGAGCAGCTAATTGTTGAGCTGTAACAAGGATACTTCCTGCTGTAGAAAATGCTCGCGTTGGGCTTATGGGGAATTGTCACTTTTAGTTAAGTTCTTTTTGAAATACATCCCAAAAGGAGTCGGTTATGCCACTATATATTTTATCATAGTGCAAATGCATTGTTTTGGCCTCCTGATATTCCCAATAGGTATAATGCACTTTATGTTTTCCTAGTTCATAGTCCATCGCCTGAAATCCATCATCTTCACGGAAAGCATAAAAAGACCAATGCCAATTATTCTCATTAAAAATGGTGATGAGATCGCTCAAGTAGGATTTTGCGCCTTCAATACTTCTATCACAACCAAATTCACTCACCCAAATTCGGTTATTGGGAATCTTGTATTTGGCAGTCCATTCAAACATCGGTTTAAAAAAATTGGACAAACCAACTTTGTTAAGATCAAAAGCTTTATCCAACTCCTCAATGGGCATCTCCCCCGGATATGAATATCTGCCATCATTTAATCTTTTGGTAACAAAGGAGTACGGTTCATACATGTGGAAAGAATAAATGATCTTATCATCTTCTATTATTGGCATCAGATAATCAAATGCCCAAGGTGTGGCATACAACCCAGACTCTATGATGATTGGCATTTCTGTATCGATAGTCCTTATACCCTGCACCATTTGTTTATTAAATAGATTGAGATCGGCAGGACCTCCTTCCACTGTCTGGAACCACTCGTGAAGATCTCTTTTCCAAAAACTATGCTTATTGAAATAAATCTCAGGATGCGGTTCATTGACTAAATTGTACCCGACTACAGCAGGGTGATCCTTTAGGCGAAAAGCCAAGTCTTTCCAGTATTGAATTGCTTCCTCTCTGTACTTCAATTCCTTCCAAATACGACCGTCCTTTTGGTCATTATTGGATTGAGTCCATCTATCTCCAGGTAAACTTATGGGAGTTATAACTACCTTAATGTTCAATTCATCTGCATAATCTAGATAATTTATTAGTTGCTGGAAATCGCTTTCTACAATGCCCTGATAGTCGTCTGCATTCCCAAGAATAAAGTCTCTTTGTTCGCCATCCCATTTTTCGAATACCAGTCTGACGAATTTGATATTTTCCATACTGGCAGCATCGAACCATTCCTTAGAAGGTGTTTGGTTGAAATAGTTTGTCCCTTTTCTCTGGATATTCCAGTAGGCTATTCTATTTTTAGTATCAGAACTTATTTCCGTTGAATCTTGAGTTTTACTCCCACAAGAAGTAAGGCAGCTCGCTAAGACTAGTATTTTAATGAAGTTTGTCATTCTAAATATTCTTCTTTAGTGTCTAGCATCAGCTTGTTATTCAACGACAAACTGCTATTAGCAAATTAATAGAAAAATAGATCAATATGGTTTTTAGATTCTATCTTTTTCAATCATAATCTGGGAATATTGGCAATAACCAGCCCATCCTAAAAATATCTTCTGTTGAGTTTGTAAACAAATTCTTTTTAATACAATTGCAGATATTTCTCTTTTATTTTGTGGTAATTCCCCGATATATTCCGATTTGCGTTGCATATGTGCACCAACGTTCAGACTGGTTCATTAACAATTTATCCTTTTTGTTTATTTGATTTATCCGTTGTTTCAGGTGCTTACCTGCTGTAGGAATAAATTGCGCTTATGCGACAGGTTGGACAGGATAACCAGCCCTTTGAGTGCTTATTGTACTATTTTGACGTGGAGCTTTGTCGTGAATTTTCTTCTTATCAATGCAGTAACTTTGATAAGTTGGTTTTAGTTGGCTTCTGTTCTTATTTTTGGGAATGATCGATTTTAAATATAGGATTTCAGAAACAATTAGAATTAATGCTTATGAGTAGAATAAGATTATTATTTATCGGACTGGCATTTATATTTTTTGGAATAACCAGTTGTAAAATGAAATCGACCGAGAAAAAGGAGAACGGTTTGGTGGTATCAGATTTTTCAAATGAATCCAAGGCAGATTTTGACCATCGTATGAAATGGTGGCGTGATGCACGTTTGGGCATGTTTGTTCACTGGGGGCTGTACTCTGTAGCCGCAGGAATGCACAATGGAAAAGATGTTTCAGGACTTTCGAGTTGGATAATGTGGGGGGGTAAAATTCCGTTGTCCGAATACAAGGAATATGCAAAGGAATTTAATCCTATAAAATATGATCCGGATGAATGGGTACGTATAGCGAAAAATGCGGGGATGAAATATATTGTTATCACATCAAAACATCATGAAGGCTTTGGGTTATGGGATTCTAAGGTCTCGGATTATGATGTTATGGATTGTACTCTGTATAAAAAAGATATCCTAAAATCATTATCCGTTGCCTGTAAAAAACAGGGGATAAAATTTGGGTTGTACTACTCCATTTTAGATTGGTACCACCCAGACGCTCAAGCCAATTCGTACTTGATACCAAAAGACGAAAAACCAGATAATAAGGAGAATTTTGCCCAGTATTATGAGGAATATATGAAACCACAATTGTATGAGATTATCACTCAATACGATCCTGATATTTTATGGTTTGACGGAGAATGGATCCCAGACTTTACCCATGAACAAGGTTTAGCACTTTATCAGTACGTACGTTCACTCAAACCAAGTATTATTATTAACAATAGGGTTGATAAAGGTCGTGAAGGAATGCGGGGAATGAACAAGTCAGATAGAGATTATGCCGGAGATTTTGGCACGCCGGAGCAGGAAATACTGGAGAATAAATCCACTCTAGATTGGGAGTCTTGTATGACTATGAACGATACTTGGGGATATAAAACCAAGGACAACAATTGGAAATCGGCTAAAAGGTTAATACATGATTTAATTGATGCGGTTTCTAAGGGAGGTAATTATCTGTTAAATGTGGGGCCAACATCAGAAGGTATTATTCCGGCAGCCAGCATAAGTAGATTGGCCGAAATTGGTAAGTGGCTAGAAGTAAATAAAGAGGCCATTTATGAAACAGAACCTTTAAAAGAGCACTTTAAGGAAAATGAAAATATTAGATATACAAAGAAAAAGGGAAATGACCTGATCTATGCAGTTTTACTGGAAAAGCCCGAATCTGAAGTAGTTTTAAAGTATGTCAAACCCGATAAAGACTCTAAAATAGTTATTCTGGGCAACGATAAATCTTTGCATTGGACCTATGAACCCCATGTCGGTTTAAAAATAAACTTGCCTGAAACGGATATTGCCGAGCCAGGAGAAAAATATTCCTGGACATTTAAAATTAATGGTAAAGAAATAACTAAATAGGTTGTTAAAATTATTGCTATGAGAAATCAGCTTTTGTTCGCTTGTTCTATTTTTTTGATATTTTATTTCACCTTCGGAATTGTTTATGGCCATAAAGACAAATTAATAGGTGTAGGGGTTGCCCGAATTGATATAACTCCAGAAAAACCGGTACGGCTGGCGGGTTATTCTGGCAGGGACAATCCTTTCGACGGTGTTCATCACAAGCTATGGGCCAAGGCAATGGCATTTGGTAATAAAAAAGAAGGGTTTTCTATACTCATTACTGTTGATCTATTAGGTATACCTGGTAAAATTACCGAAAAGGTTAGATTTGAATTGGGAAATTCCATAGCCCTCAGCCCGGAAAATTTTACTATTTGCGCTTCACATACACATAGCGGGCCTCAAATTGGTAACATTGTTTCCCATTTTAACAAACCCTTGAACCCCGATGAACTGGCAGAAATAGCTGCATACGCCATGGATTTAACGGAAAAACTGAAGAAAGTTTCGTTGATGGCCGTTCAAAACATAAAATCATCCTCTGTTTCGTGGGGGCAAGGAGAGGTGGACTTTGCTGTAAATCGTAGAACCTCAATAAATCCTAATAGCGTTGTAGAGCATGCTCTTCCAATTTTAAAAATAAGTGATTCCGATGGAGCCGTTCGCGCGATACTTTTCAGTTATGCCTGCCATGCAGTTACCTTGGGGCCAAAAAATAATGTAGTCCACGGCGATTGGGCCGGTGAGGCCCAGCTTCAAATCGAAGAGAATTTTCCTGGGGCAATTGCATTGGTTGCCATTGGTTGTGGTGCGGATCAGAACTCTGATCCACGCATGAATTCGAAGGATCCTCACATGGATCTGGAAAATGCTAAAAAACAAGGAAAAAGTATTGCTGATGAAGTCAATAGAGTGGTTTCTGGTCATAGCCTTACACCATTAAAACAGGCCCCAAGTGGTAAAATGACATATATAGATTTGACTTTTGCCGATGTTCCAGATCCAAAAAAACTGGCAGAGGATGCAAAGGATTCAGGCCGCACCAGCAATTATTCACGTTTATTGTTAAGTCGAATGGCTAGAAGTGAAGCCATTCCCATGAAGATTTCTTATCCTATACAGGTCTGGAACTTCGGAAAGGAGCTAACAATGATTTTTCTCGGTGGAGAGGTAGTCGTGGATTATTCTTTGCGGCTTAAAAAGGAGTTAGGAGCTGACCGAATCTGGGTAAACAGCTATGCAAACGACATGCCTTGTTACATTCCTTCACTTAGAATTTTAAAGGAGGGCGGTTACGAAGCAGAAGGAGCAATGATTGGATATGAGAAACCCTCTCATTTTACAGAGGATGTCGAAGAAAAAGTAATGGAAGGAATCTATAGTATTTTGCCTAAAAAATTTTAAACCAACATGTCATTAAAAAGCAATTTTGTTTTCCTTCTTTTTTTATTTGCTGCTGAAGTGAGTTTAGCCCAAGGGCCTAATGCTTCTGATCTCATTGAAGAAAAACCACTATCTATAACGTTTCGGGCATCTGTAGAAAAAGTAAATATTACCCCTAAAAGTCCACAATGGCTACTGGGTTATGGAGCACGAAAATCTATAGGAGTCAACGATAGTATTTACCATCGTATTGTCGCTTTGGACGATGGCATAAATCAATTTATTCTAGTATCATCTGATATAGGTGTTCTTTCACCAGCTGAGTATGATCGGATCGCTGTTAAACTTGAAGACCGATATGGAATTGATCCGGTTAATTTCTGGTGGACTGTCACTCATACGCACTCCGCTCCAGAATTAGGATCGCCAGGTCTTCCGGCTGTTTTTATGGGTGACCGCTATCAACATGAAACAGATGCTAAATATACTGCCGAAGTGGAGGAAAAGCTGATAAAAGGAATTTTGGAAGCACTCAAGAATCTTGAACCTGCACGGTTAGGTATGGGTTGGGGCTTCTCAAGCGCTAATATTAACCGTCGTGCTTTGGATGTTGATGGGAAGGCCTCCCTTGGCATGAACCCAGATGGAGCGGCCGACAGGCGTATTGGGCTGTTGCGAATTGATAGGGAGGACGGCAGTACTTTGGCTCTGATCTCCAATTATGCCATACATGGAACAGTTTTAGGAGGGGAAAACTTGGAGGTCAGCGGTGATGCCCCGGGCATTGTTTCGGAATATGTGGAACAAAAGATCGGGGCTCCACTTCTTTTCATCAATGGCGCCGCAGGTGATATCGCTCCTATCTACAGCGTATATTCAAATCCAAGAAGTGGTCATTTGGCGGAATTTCGAGTGCTTCTGGGTGATAAGATCCTAGAGGCGAACCAAAGGATTTTGTCCACGACCAATGAGGTGGTAATGAATTCTGGAGAATTGACCATTGAGACTCCAAGAAAGCCTGGTCTTGGCTGGTCAGCGGAACTCGGAAAATATACAAGAACCACAGATGATGGAAAAAATATAGTACGACTTCCAATTCGTTTTTTAACTATTAACGATGATGTTGTGATATGGAGTGCTCCCTTAGAATTATTCAATGAAATATCGAATGAAATACGCAATCAATCTCCTTTTCCATTCACATTCTATTTTGGGTACACCAACGGTTGGCTCGGCTATTTGCCCACTGCAGCCGCATGGGAACATGGGGGTTATGAAGTAGAAACAGTTTCTCCCTTTACACCCTCAGCTGCAAATGACCTTACAAAGTCTGTATTGGGGTATCTTGAAGAGCAATCGGAGAATGGTTTCTAATCGATTTGAGCGTGCGATAGTCAGCTGTTATAACTATTGTCTAAGTTGAAAACTATTAAAGTTTAACAAAAAAATCAATAGTTGAAATTTTTAATCCTTGATTCAATAAAACATTAAGAATGAAACCAAATTCCCTATGTAACCCTAATCGCTGTTTTCTCTTTTCGTTGTGTAGTTTGTTTTTAATTACTGTGAGCTGCCAAAATGTACAGGACTCTCCGTTCAGTGAATCAGCAATAAATGCGCTTTCTACCATGGAGATAGCACCACCGTTCCAGATTGAACTTGTCGCCTCCGAACCACTCATATCGGATCCTGTAGACATGATGATAGATGAAAACGGAAAAATGTATGTTGTGGAAATGCATGGATATCCACTTGATGAAAGTGGCACAGGAAAAATCAAACTGTTAACGGATAGCAATGGCGATGGGCAAATTGATAATAGTATTGTATTTTCCGATGGGCTAACGCTACCTACAGGTATCATGCGATGGAAGAATGGCGTTATAGTAACTGATGCTCCCGATGTTATTTATTTGGAGGATACAAACGATGACGGAAAAGCAGATGTCAGGGAAACTATACTCACCGGGTTTGCTTTGTCAAATCCGCAACACAATCTCAATAATCCATTGTATGGGCTGGATAATTGGATCTATCTTGCCCATGAATCTTCAGTGGCTACCCAAGCCTACAAGAAGGAGTTCGGTGATGAAGGGGAAGCTATTTTTTATCCTGTACATCCTCACGGTTCACGCCTGCCTAAAAATGCCAATGGCCGAAACATCCGTTTCCGACCTGATAGCCATTTACTAGAAATGACTGCTGCTGCCTCTCAATTTGGTCAAACATTCGATTCATGGGGCAATCACTTCCTACTTAATAATTCCAATCACATCTACCAAGAACTTATTGCCGAGCGATATCTCCAACGAAACCCAGATTTGCTTGTAACGAAAGTTACCCAAACTCTTTCCGACCATGGTCAACCCGCCGATGTATTCCCTATTACCAAAAACCCACAACACCAATTACTGACTACCGTAGGCGTTTTTACTTCGGCCACTGGCCTTGAAGCATATCAAGGCGGTGCCTTTCCAAAAGAATTTGACAATTCGACATTTGTTGCCGAGCCGGTAAATAATCTTGTTCATGTAGATAAACTGGCAGATGATGGGGTCAGCTATACCGCATCTCGAGTTTATCAACAGAAGGAGTTTCTGGCATCGACTGATTCTTGGTTTCGCCCTGTCAACATATATACCGGACCCGACGGCGCCCTTTATATAATTGATTACTACAGAAAATTCATTGAACATCCTGAATGGATGGCAAAAGAAGTGGTAGAATCAGGCGAACTATATGAGGGTACAGAAAAGGGTCGAATCTATCGCATTACCCCGGTTGGATCAAAACCAGCAGATTGGTCTAAAAGTTTGAGCCTCGGGGAAGCTTCAATCGGGCAACTCGTAGAGGCTTTGGCCAATACCAATATTTGGTGGCGTCGAAATGCCCAACGCCTTTTACTAGATCGGAAGGAGAAGGAGGCCATCCCTTTGTTAAGAGAAATGGCTAAAAATGTTGATGCTCCACTGGGTCGACTTCACGCCTTATGGACTCTAGAAGGATTGGGTCAGCTTTCCATAGAAATAATAAAACAAGCTCTTATGGACCCAGTTTCGGGTATAAGGGAAAATGCCATCAGACTTGCTGAGCTGTACCTTAATGAAGCTCTTGGTCTTAGGGATGCTTTGCTATCGTTAAAGGAAGATGCAGACCCAAAAGTAAGGTACCAATTGTTACTGACATTAGGGTTTGTAGATGCACCAGCAGTTTCACAGGCACGGCAAGACCTTCTGTTTAAAGATATAAAGGATGAGTGGTTTCAAATTGCCGCACTTTCGGCTTCCTCCGTTCAGCATAGTACTTTGTTGGATGCAGTGATCGATCACTCCGCGGCAGATGTTTCGGCATATGCCCCACTGATCCATAAATTGAGCACTATGATTGGAAGGTCTGGAAATCTTAAGGAAATCCAATGGCAAGTGCAAAGATCAACAAAGAAGGATTCAGAAGAAGTGTCTGAGTGGCAGGCAGCAATTCTAAAAGGCTTGGCACAGGGCATTAAAAGCAAGGAATTAGTTTCTTCTGATTTTCAGGTAGTTCAAAATTCATTAATTCGAGCTTTTTTTGAACATCCCTCAGAATCGGTCAGGGAGGGCTCCTTACAAATATTGAGAGTGATAGGTCTTCCTAATAGTTCAATTTCAACCATTGCCTTAGATCGTGCCGAAAAAACAATACAAAACAAACACCAATCTATTGAACGCAGGGCCGGGGCCGTGTATTTTCTAGCTCTCGACAGTCCTGAAAGGCATATACCCTTGTTTAAGGGACTAATTACACCCGGTGAGGCATTGCCAGTTCAACTGGCGGCATTGCATACCCTTAGTTCTATACCTGGACAGATTGTTAGTGGATATCTATTGGAGCAATGGAAAGTATTGTCTCCTGAAGTAAGAAAGGCCGCTCTTCATATTTTTTTAAACGATCCGATTAGGGCCAAATTACTCCTAGACGCAATTGATGCAGGACAGATTCAGAAAACGAATTTGGATCAAGGTCATAGAATTCGTCTTATGACCCAGCAGGATCAAGCACTTAAAGATCGTGCACGTACCATGTTTGCTGAAAATGATGATCATCAACGCCAAGAGATAATAGAACGTTATAAAAGCGCCTTGGACCTTAAGGGGAATGCATTAGAGGGTAAGCAAGTATTCCTTCAAAACTGTTCTTCCTGCCATCAAATCGGGGGCGAAGCTGGAACAGATTTCGGTCCCGATCTGGCCACCATAAGAAATCGGCGACCTGCTTCCATTCTAAACGACATTATAAATCCCGCACAATCTATCGCCGATGGTTTTGATCTGTGGACAATTATGCTTAATGATGATAAATCAATTCAGGGAGTTGTTTCGGCGGAAACCCCCACTGCCATCTCCATACAACAAATTGGTGGACAGGAAACAACTATTTCCCGTGCAGATATTAGGTCATTAATACCGCTAGGCATGTCAGCTATGCCGGTTGGGCTGGAAAATAATATTAATCTACAGGAAATGGCAGATCTGTTGGCCTATATTCGGGAGGCAAAATAGAAAATCAAACAAATAAATATCAAGCGCTTAGTTAAACCCAAAAGAAATAATCATGAATTCGATCAAAATGTACTTCCCTTTGGAAAAAACAAATAAGAACAAATCTTGTAGAAGTATTAAAATTACCTATTGTTCCTTTGCCCTGTTGTCTATTTTTTTTCTGATTACTTCATTCCAATGCATGGGTATCACTTTTATTCAAGATGACCGGTTGGTCCTACCGGAATCCAATGGTTCACTTCGGTTAAGTGCCGAAATGGGAAAGGCAATAGGCCCGGAGATTAAATATATGCCAGAATGGAAAGCTTTCGGTTGGTTTACGGCAAAGGACAGGGTAGAATGGAACGTTTTGGTAAAAAAAAGTGGAGAATACGAGGTATTTTTGGAATGGTCCATATCAGATGTTGAAGCTGGAAAGCCTTTTGTTTTTAGGGCTGGAGATAAGGAATTGAAAAATATTGTTGCTAAATCCGGCTCATGGGAGACCTTTAAAAGTAAAAAAATAGGTAGTGTCCATCTATCGGCAGGTCGGCAGTTGATGGTTTTTAAGCCAGACTCTAAGTTTAAAGAAGGTGCGCTGTTGGATTTGAGGGAAATAAGATTGGTTCCAAAGGAAACCAATTTTGGTGCGCAGAAGGCTACAACTGGTC
Source organism: Bacteroidia bacterium (assembly GCA_030426345.1). Taxonomy (GTDB): domain Bacteria; phylum Bacteroidota; class Bacteroidia; order Cytophagales; family Cyclobacteriaceae; genus JAAUQL01. Next base: position 2,258 of record JAUHYU010000103.1, on the reverse strand, counting down.
ATGAATTTAGAGCGGCCGTAGTCAAAAAAAGTATTACCCCATCGGATAGCCAGTATCTTCTTGGCTATGGGGAACGAAAATCGGAGAGTGTTCACGATAGTATTTTTCATCGGATTGTTGCCATGGATGACGGTATAAAACAATTCTTTATCGTATCGACAGATATTTGTTTGTTTTCCCCATCGGAATATGATAAAGTTGCAGATAGGCTCCAGAAACAGCATGGAATAAACCCAATTGATGTATGGTGGACAGTTACCCATACCCACTCGGCACCTGAAGTGGGAGTGCCAGGTATTTATGGTACGTATATGGGTGAGCGAATTCAACACGAAATCGATTCTGCTTATACTGCCATGGTGGAACAGAAATTAGTTGATGGAATCTTAGAAGCAAGGAGAAACCTTGAACCAGCGCGATTAGGTGTTGGCTGGGGCTTCTCACAAGCAAACATTAACCGTCGGGCATTGGATATTGATGGCAAGGCCTCCCTCGGCATGAACCCTGATGGGGCTGTTGACAGACGTATTGGGCTGTTACGAATTGATAGGGAAGATGGGAGCCCGCTGGCTCTAATCTCCAATTATGCAATTCACGGAACGGTTTTGGGACATAGTAACTTGAAAATTAGTGGTGATGCCCCTGGTATCGTCTCGGAGTATGTTGAGCAAAAGATCGGGGTACCAGTTCTCTTTATCAATGGCGCAGCAGGTGATATCGCTCCTATCTACAGTGTATATCCAAATCCAAGCAGTGGTCATTTGGGGGAATTCCGAGTGCTTCTGGGCGATAAGATCATAGAGGCGAACCGAAGGATTTTATCCACAACCAATGAGGTGAAATTAAATTCCGGCGCAATGGTGGTTGAAACCCCTCGAAAACCAGGTCTTGGATGGCCATCAGATCTCGGGAACTACACACGGACGACTGACGACGGAAATAAGTTGGTGAAACTTCCAATTCGATTCTTAAATATCAACGATGATGTGGCCATTTGGAGTGCTCCCTTAGAGTTGTTCAATGAAATATCGAACGAAATCCGGAATCGTTCCCCATTTCCTTTTACGTTCTATTTTGGGTATACCAACGGCTGGCTTGGCTATTTGCCCACTTCGTCGGCTTGGGATCACGGAGGTTACGAAGTAGAAATAGTTTCTCCCTTTACATCTTCGGCAGAAATTGAACTTAAAGAGGCAGTTTTGGGATATTTTTTAGGGTTGTGAAAAAGTAAAACTTGCATGTTACAAAAAAGTAAATAATTGCTGCAGTCAGGAAGCCTCGGCTTTATGTTTTCTACCGTCATGCGCAACGATAGAGGTACTGCGGTTGTCCTGATCAAATGGGTTGTACCCTAAATTCATTCGATATGCCCTCCAATATCAAAGAGGCGATGAGTGAAGAAAGTATTGTCAACAATCGGCTTTATTTGCTGTGCGGCAGTGAGGTCTGCTTGCTGTACGGGCTGATCAACTCGCAAGGCCGGGAGAAGTTTATTTGAGGAAAGTCTATACCTGTGTGTTGGTCTGGTTGGCATAAGGTTGCAATGGATTTTCGTGGGTATCGAAATAATCTAAAGCATCCTGCACCCGCATTCTAAAGTGATCTTCTCCGATCTTATCGTATAAACCTGTTTTTCGAAGCATGTCCCGAACCGGGCCAATTACCTCGGTCATATAAAATTCTATCCCTCTTACATTGCAGTCTTGAACAATCTCATCTAGCCCACGAGCGGCACTACTGTCGAGCGCATTTATAGATTGTGCGTTTAAAACAATTACCTTGAGATCAACTCCTTTTCTGGCCATCATCTGCTCCAAATGATCTTTAAAGTAATTGATGTTGGCAAAATACAATTCCGAATCAAACCTAAATACTAGAGCGTCACCTCGCACCGATGCCTCAGGAAACCTTGAAAGATTACGGTAATAGCTGGAATCAGGTAACTTGCCCAATTCTGCCAAGTGGGGATATGCACTGCGGTGAATTACCAGTACTAACGACAGCAGAATGCCAGTGCTAATACCAATCTGCACCCCAAATAATAATGTAGCCACAAAGGTGAATAACAACATGTAAAAATCTTTTTTATTGGTTTTATACAATGATATAACCATTTTAAAATCGACCAATCCTGCAACAGCTACGATGATAATAGCTGCTAAAACTGCCTTGGGGAGATTCTGAAATAGTGGAGTGAAAAACAATAATGTAAGGCCTACCAATGCCGCACTAATCCATGAAGCCACGTTGGAATTTGC
>JAUHYU010000174.1 GCA_030426345.1 Bacteroidia bacterium | reverse complement strand
ATCAGGGAAAATCGTAGAAATCTGCTTTAATGATGGCGAAAGTGTTGAGGAAGATGACGCTTTAGTAAAGCTACAATAATCGGATTTTTAGGATATGGAAATAATTAGGAATCTATACGACATGACGGCCTTCAGTGCTTTGATTCATAGCCCTGAAACTTTGCTCATGCTGCTCATTGGCTTGTTATTGTTGTATCTCGGGATAGTTAAAGAGTACGAACCCTTGTTGCTTGTGCCTATCGGATTTGGACTCATTTTGGCCAATTCGCTCGGCGGCGAAATGGGCGTGGTACCATCGAATGACGAGATCATGCATATGTCGCTTTTGGAAATTGCCAAGAACTATGGCATTATGAATCTGTTGTATTATTCGTTGATCAAAACGGGACTATTGCCACCAATCATTTTCATGGGAGTTGGGGCACTTACGGACTTTGGCCCAATGCTACGAAATTTGCGACTAGCCTTCTTTGGTGCTGCCGCACAGATTGGGATATTTGCAGTTCTTTTGGGTTCAATTGCAGCTGGGTTTCCAATAAATGAAGCAGCTTCACTGGCTATCATTGGAGGAGCTGATGGACCTACGGCCATTTATACCACCATCAAACTCGCACCAAACCTTTTGGGGCCAATAGCGATTGCAGCTTATTCATATATGGCTTTAGTTCCTGTCATCATTCCTTTTATAGTAAATCTTACAACTTCCAAAAAGGAACTACAAATCAACATGAAGCAACAAGACAAACTTTTTCCTAACAAGAAACCGATCAAAAATATGCGTGCCATGAAGATTCTTTTTCCATTGATGATGGGTGGATTGGTAGCGGCTTTTGTACCTTCTGCAGTTCCTTTGGTCGGAATGTTGCTTTTTGGAAATCTTGTGAAAGAAATTGGCAACCCTACCGAGCGATTGCACAAAGCTGCATCAGGGGGAATTCTAAACACTGCAACTATTTTTCTTGGCCTTACAGTTGGTGCTACCATGACGGCAGATGCCTTTTTGAACATGAAAACAATCATGATCATTGTTGGGGGATTTATCGCTTTTTGCCTTTCAGTTGCTGGGGGCATTTATGCGGTGAAAGTGTACAACTTGTTTTCCAAAAAGAAGATCAATCCATTGATCGGAGCTACTGGATTGAGTGCTGTTCCCATGGCGTCTCGTGTCGCCAATGAATTGGCACTGAAACATGACCCAAGCAATCATTTGTTGCAATATGCCATGGCAAGCAATATTTCGGGGGTTGTCGGATCCGCAGTAGCGGCAGGAGTGCTCATTTCGTTTTTATCGTAATACATATAAATTACTGTATGGCTGGCAGGCAAAACATCCGCGAAGCAAATCTTCATGATATTTTATTGAGCAAATATATCCCTGTGGAGTCGCAGGACAAGATGTTTAGTACTTGGGAGCTACAGGGAACCATGGAGGAAAGGACGCTTTTGGAGACTTATACAGCTCTTGGGGGACAGGCTTCCTTTCCCGAAATAAAATTCAAAGTGCCCCTCATGGAATTTGGACGCTTTTGTGTCCTCTTTGATGATGCCATCCATTTTAACCGCTATCGTGCCAAAACACTTCGGTCTTCATTTTATGAAAGCCGAAGCAGTTTTCCGCTCATGAAATTTAGGTCGTATAGCAGGAAATATGAATCAGAATGCCTGAAATCCGCAACAGCTAATCCGGCTTGGACAAATGCAGAAGCAGAGCGGCATTTCGGTTTATCGCAACAAAACGGCGACCTCGGGCTTTCGGGATCAGCGGGTTGGAAACTCACAGCCTTCAAAGATTTTGCTATCGACCTGATCGCGCGACATCGAAAAATCAGGATGCTGAGGGTGTCTGTTTGGGATGACCTGATGTTTCAGAAAAAACTGGTTAAATTCCATGAATTGCTCATGAGCCCCAGAAAGGCTGAAGCCGAACAGATATTAAAATTTGTAGAACGGAAGGTGGTTGGCCTGTATGCCGATGATTTTTAGCACTGCACTTGTAAATCCCCATTAAGGTTTTTAACATTAAAATATGTTTAAAATCCATGGATAAAAGGGAAATGTCATTTGCTTTCTCAAACGTTTTTTCTTCTAATACCCTCACCTTATTCTGCAAACTAGTATTTTTATAGCATGGTATTACTTCCATTGATTATTGCCTTTGCGCTGGGATTTGTAATGCGGCTTTTTGGTTTTCCACCAATGTTGGGGTTCCTATTGGCCGGATTTATTTTGCATGTTATGGGCATGGAGACCAACGATACCTTAGAAAAAATATCAGATCTCGGTATCCTTCTTTTGTTGTTTACGATCGGTCTCAAATTAAATATCCGAAGCTTGATTCGAAAGCATGTTTGGCAGGGAGGAGTAGGCCATTTGCTCCTCACCGTGGTCATCTACACTGTCATCATGGGTTTTTTAGGCTTTTTTGGAATGAAATATTTTTCTGGGCAGGCACTCACAACCATCTTATTGATTGCCTTTGCGCTGAGCTTTTCCAGTACCGTATTTGCCGTTAAAGTACTAGAAGAAAAAGGTGAGATGCGCAGCTTGCAGGGCAAGACAGCGATTGCCATATTGGTGATCCAGGATATATTAGCGGTGGTTTTTCTTACTGTTTCCAAGGGTGAATATCCTTCTGTCTGGGCATTGCTGCTGCTGGGTTTTCCTTTTCTGAGGAAACCACTACTTTGGCTGATGGAAAAATCCGGCCATGGAGAAATGATGGTTTTATTCGGGTTTATCCTCGCCTTGGTAGGGGCGGAGATTTTTTCTATAGTTGGTATGAAGCCTGACTTAGGGGCTTTGGTGGTAGGTCTTATAGTAGCCAATAATACCAAAGCAGATGAACTCTCCAAGGTGCTGCTAAACTTCAAGGAATTTTTCTTGGTTGCATTCTTTTTGAGTATAGGACTTATGGGCACTCCTGAATGGTGGATGCTTGGAGTTTCAATGGTTTTCTTACTGTTTATTCCCATCAAAGGGTTTCTCTATTTCTGGATTCTTTCCCGTTTTGGATTGCGGTCCCGAACTTCGTTTGTCATAGCTCTAAACCTTACCAACTATAGCGAATTCGCTTTGATCGTCGGCAGTGTAGCAGTGAATGAAAACTTGTTGAGCAGCGAGTGGTTGCTGATTTTTGCGATCACAGTTTCCATTTCATTTTTGTTTTCATCCCTCATGAACTCCTATTTATATTATTCTATGTTTGAAAAATATATTGCACGGTTTGAAAGAAAAAAACGGTTGGCTGATGATCGTCCTATATTGATAAACGATGCTGCTATATTGATATTCGGCATGGGCCGGCTCGGCACCAAAACATATGATATGATGGAATCAAAATTTGGTAATCAGGTGTTGGGGCTCGATGCGGATTATAACCGGGTACTGAAGCATAAAAAGAAACGGCGTAATGTGATTATTGGTGATGTAACAGATTCCGGGTTT
>JAUHYU010000102.1 GCA_030426345.1 Bacteroidia bacterium | reverse complement strand
CGCAAATGTAAATGGCTAGAAATCCATTGCCACCTACAAAGTCTGTTGCCGAAAATGTAATGAACATCATAGTAATGGCCAGCACCGGATACAATCCTTCAAAATCAAGATGAATTTTATTGATGATGATTTTACTCAGTTTACCAAAAAGAAAACCTCCCAAACCTCCTAAAATCATTTGTTGAAGAAAAAGTGGAATAATAGAGTAGACGCTCAGATCTTGATTTACCACCAAAGCAAGAAAAGCTATGGTAAGCACATACGCCATCGGATCATTACTTCCACTTTCCAATTCGAGCGTTGGTCTCAAATTGGTTTTGAGCGCCAGACTCTTAGATCGCAAAATTGAAAACACGGCTGCAGCATCGGTCGAGGAAACAATAGAACCCAATAACAAACTTTCATATATCGTAAAGTCAGTAACCAGCCAAACAAACACTCCAAGCGAAACAGCCGTAAGCAATACTCCTAATGTTGATAGCGTGAGGCCTTCTCGCAAGATTGGTTTTACAGCAACCCAGTTTGTGCCTAGACCACCGGAAAAAAGAATAAAATTGAGCGAAACAACTCCTATAAACTGAGCCAGTTTAGGATCGTCAAAATGAATTCCTCCTATTCCATCTGAGCCAGCTAACATCCCAATCAACAAAAAGAGTATCAAAGTTGGGACACCAAACTTGTAGGACGTCTTCCCTGCTATTATGCTGATGAACAGCAATATCGAGCCAATTAATAGTATATTCTCAATTGTTAAATTCATACGTATTGTTTCAATGCTTATATGTGTAAAAATACGAATGAGCACCATAACAATTTATCATAAGACAATTGTTTTCTTAAGAAATGTACAATCGTTCGCTACGGCACTAGCATGAGGTGTCAGTTTTGCCCTTTCGAAACGCTTAAAATCTTTCAATTTTTATACTTTTTTAGACAAAGAAAATAAACCAAGAAAAATCAAAATGTGTTATGATCCGGTTTTCGCAGGCATAGGGAAACTTTTGAGCCTAATCTGTAGTGCTAGGCAGTATAAGAGTCGTGTTTATAAAATTCATACGAATCTAGACCTGTAGCGCAGAATTAACACTGATGGTACAAAATCCAATCAAAAAAGCCTTCATTTTCCATGAAATGATTATTTGGCAGATGCATTTTCTTCTAACTGATCTGGGTGCACTACCTACCACCAAATTCCTTTTCAATAGCGTGTCCGGGTTTAATACGACTCTGGACTACAGGCCCAAATTTCATGGGATTTGTATGCATTATTGAGCCTTCTTAAACTATGTGGATACTTTTATTCTTCCTTCTTTTCGTCAGCAGGCCTTGGTATCACGTGCAGATCCATTTGTGGGAATGGAATGGTGACATTGTTTTCCTTAAATTTTCTATTGATGATCCTTCGCAGATCGCTCTTCATTTTTCCGATTCTGAATATATTTTCGCTAAAAAAAAGCAATTGAAAATCGAGTGATGAATTTCCAAAATTAACCAATCTCCCCTCAACCAATTCGCGGTTGCTCATTTCTGGATGTTCCAGAGCACTTTCTTCCAAAACTCGAATCACTTGATCTACATCACTCCCATAAGCAACCCCCACATCTATCCTAAACCTGGTTTTCTTGGATTGGTGACTCCAATTGATCACTTTGCTGGTAGTAATCAGCGAATTCGGAATGATTATAGAAATATCATCTCTGTTAAGCGCCTTGGATGTACGCAATCCTATACTTTGAATTTTAACTACATCCCCATCTATCTCCAATACATCATCTATTTTTATAGACCTTTCGGAAAGTAGTATGATCCCTGATATGATATCATTGAAAGTTTGCTGTAATCCAAGACCTACGCCTACCAAAAGTGCTGCAGAACCAGCCAACAGTAAAGTGATTTTAACTCCTAGAGTATCTAAAAGAAAGCCTATGGCTAAAACCCATATAATATATCTTACGATTTGAAATATCGCATATGTTGTCCCAGAATCAAGCCTACCTATCTTGCTTTTTTGAAAAAGTGCCTTTTTAATAAGTAGGAGTATGATTTTGGTGCATACTATAATCAGAAAAACAACCACAATATTATGAACCTTGATGGTATATTGACTTATCTGGAGTAGTTCAAAATCTAATATTTTATTCAAGGTTTCCATACATTTTCATTTTCCATTGTTTAATCATTGCTCTTATCTCAGGATGCTCAGTTTTTTTTAATGAACCAAGATAAAACAAATTCGATAGTATTTTACAAAAAAAAAGCCTCTCAGATATCTGAGAGGCTTTGCTCTTTAAAAGTTTATATCACTCTATTTTGCTCCAAAAAGAGTCCAGCCAGCAGAAAGTTGAACCATTGAATTCTTTATTTCATGATCATCGTCTATCTCTGAAACATTGGCGAATCCCCAAACATAGCGCAGGCTGGCATTGAACCCAAGAGGAAGGTGTACAGTACCCCCAACAGCCAATCCAAAATCACTATTCTTGATTTCATCACCAATATCATCACCATCAAATTCAGCATTCATCAAGATGCCAAGCTGCGGCCCTGCCTCAAAGCTTAACAAACCTATTGGTTTCCACCTTAACAAGACAGGGACAGTCAAATATTTAAAATCACTCGTTCCATCTGGTAATTCAGAACCCATAGATGAAAATAACACTTCCGGCTGAATACCGAATGTTTCGGAAAAATTGATCACCAGATACCCTCCGGCATGAAATCCGGTTTTACTGTCAGTACTGATATCTGTAATAGACTGATTGGCAAAATTCACCCCTGCTTTAATCCCTAGTCCTACGCCCTGGGCGAAAACTGATGAAGTTACGCAAAGTAGCATGGCTACTGCGATTGATAAATACACTTTTTTCATGATAAACAATTTTAGTTAGTGGATAAGTTTTTCTAAAAAATCAATTAAATGTAAAAAAATTGATCAAAAATAATATACTTTTTTCAATACACAACTGTAATTTTACAATGTTATTGTTTAATGCGCCTCAAGCCAATTCCCTCCAAATCCCAAACCAACTTCCATGGGTACTTCTAGCTCTATTGCTGTCTTCATGTATTTTGGTATCTCTGTTTCCATCAATTCCTTCTCAGAACTATGAACATCAAAAACCAATTCATCATGTACTTGAAGGATCATTTTAGATTTTAGTTTTTCCTTTTTCATCCAAGCATGAATTTTGATCATAGCCATTTTGATCATATCTGCGGCACTTCCCTGTATCGGGGCATTGATGGCATTGCGCTCTGCAAACCCGCGCATCGTAGCATTTTTGGAGTTGATATCACGCAAATACCGCCTCCTGCCCATGATCGTTTCCACATATTCATTTTCCCGGGCATCATTGATCACTTTATCCATATAGCCTTTTACAGATGGAAATTCAGCAAAATATGCATCGATTATATCTGCAGCTTCTCTTCTCGGAATACCAAGACGTTGCGACAAACCAAAAGCCGAAATCCCGTAAATGATTCCAAAATTTGCTGTTTTGGCTTTTCTACGCATATCGCCATCTACTTCCTCCAACGGCACTTTAAATATTTTGCTGGCGGTAGTGGCATGGATATCACGGCCGTTTTTAAAAGCTTCCATCATGCTTTCGTCCTTGGCAAAAGCTGCCATGATACGCAATTCTATTTGAGAATAATCTGCAGCCATTAAAGTAAAATCTGCTCCTCTCGGCACAAATGCCTTACGGATTTCACGGCCTTTTTCGGTACGAATAGGAATGTTCTGTAAATTGGGATTGGTACTGCTGAGGCGCCCCGTTGCTGCCACCGCTTGATTATAGGAAGTATGGATTCTTCCATCTTTTGGATTGATCAAAGTTGGCAAGGCATCGACGTAGGTAGATTTTAGCTTTTGCAATTCTCTGAAATCAAGAATTTTTGCGGCGATTTCATGCTCATTTGCCAGCACAGAAAGAATCTCTTCACCTGTGGCATATTGCCCTGTTTTCGTTTTTTTTGGCTTTTCTACCAAGTTTAATTTTTCAAAAAGAATCAGACCAAGTTGCTTTGGCGAGGCGATATTAAACTTCACGCCGGCAATTTCATAAATCTCCTTTTCGATTTGCACGCTTGACTCAGCCAATTCTTTGGAGAGTTGCTGCAAGGTTGGTTCATCAACTGTAACCCCCTCATATTCCATGTCTGCCAATACATTTACTAATGGAATCTCCAAATCAAACAGCAACTTGGAAACTTCCTTTTCCTCCACCATCGGTGCAAATATATGCTTCAGTTGCAAAGTAATATCAGCATCTTCTCCAGCATATTGCACTACCTTTTCGACCTCTGCATCGCGCATTGAACCCTGCTTCGTCCCTTTCTTCCCAATCAAAGTTTGAATAGAAACCGGGGTATAATTCAAATACGTTTCTGCCAATATATCCATATTGTGCCGCATATCTGCTTCAAAAAGATAGTGTGCCAGCATGGTGTCAAATAGTTTCCCTCTTACCTCTACACCGTAATTTTTCAACACTAGGATGTCGTATTTTATATTTTGCCCGATCTTCCCTATGGTTTCATTTTCAAAAACAGGCTTGAAAATGTCTATGATTTCCATGGATTTTTGATGGCTTTCCGGCACAGGAATATAGTATGCCTCACCAGGGATATATGAAAATGCAATCCCTACTAACTCGGCAGCTCGAGCATCTACACTGGTGGTTTCTGTGTCAAAGCAAAACTCTTCTTGCAGTTGCAAATAGCCCACAAGCTTTTTCATCAACTCGGGCGTATCGATCAAATGATAATCATGCATGGTGTTGAATAAGTTCTTCTTTTCAACTGGTTCGGTTGGTTCTTCTACTACTTTACTTTCTTCCTTCTTGTGAGTGCCCCCATCACCAAACATGGATAATTGGGCACTTTCCGGCTTCACCACCGCTGTAGCCGCACCACCAAATATCCGTTTAGCCAACGTTTTGAATTCCAGTTCATCGAATAGCGCCTTCAGCTTTTCTTCATCAAACCCATGGTATTCTAGCGCTTTTTCATCAAAATCTACTGGCACATCTAAAATGATGGTTGCAAGTTCCTTGGACAAAACGCCCTGCTTTCCAAAGTTCTCCACATTTTCCTTTTGCTTGCCTTTTAGCTTGTCTGCGTTGGCTACTAAGTTTTCCACACTTCCAAATTCTTTGAGCAACTTTACGGCAGTTTTTGCACCAATTCCCGGTATACCGGGAATATTGTCCGAAGCATCGCCCTGCAATCCGAGGATGTCCCGCACTTGATCTACGCTTTCGATGTCAAATTTTTTCAATACTTCGGGAATACCCAGAATATCTACAGAATTGCCCATATAGGCGGGTTTATAGAGATAGACATGTTCCTCTACCAGCTGTGCATAATCCTTGTCCGGAGTCATCATAAAAACTTCAAATCCATGCTTTGAAGCCTGTTTGGCCAAAGTACCTATCACGTCATCCGCCTCAAATCCGGTCTTTTCCAGTATGGGTATGTTGAAGCATTTTACCAGATCCTTCACGATCGGTATGCCAATTTTTATGTCTTCCGGAGCTTCTTCTCGTTGGGCCTTATACTCAGAAAACATTTCGTGGCGAAATGTCGGTCCCGGCAGGTCGAACGCCACCCCGATATGTGTGGGTTTTTCTTTGTTAATAATTTCAATCAGTGAATTGGCAAAACCGAGTACTACACCGGTACTCATACCTTTGGAGTTGATTCGTGGATTTTTGCTAAAGGCAAAATGAGCGCGGAAGATCAACGCCATTGCATCTAATAAAAAGAGCTTCTTTTCTGGTTTGGCCATAATTTAAGTATAGACTTTATAAAGATGAAAACGATTATAAATATGTGGAAAATCCATGAAACAGGCTATTTCTAAGCCTTTTAATCAAACATTGATTTCATGGAAATTAATGCCTTTTATCAACAAATAAAACCGATAGGCCTATTCATTGTAAATAGTATATAATACCGTCTCTCCTACCGCTTGCAGGGTTTGCTTGTTGATAATGCTCATGTTATCTTTCCTTGTATGATGATAATCACCGAAATAATAGCTCGGAGAATTTGGATCAAACTCCACAATATCCACCATGGGAATTTTGGCATCTCTGTTTACAAAAATATGGTCGTCCATAATGCCCGGGCTATTGGTATTGATAAAATAATTAGAATAGCCTAGGCTTCTTGCTGTATTCCAAACGCGATCAACCACTTTTGGCGCAAATTGCATGGAGCCTCCTTCTTTATGAAACTTGGCATTTTTGGCACCCACCATATCCAGTAAAATCCCATAGTAAGCTGAATATTTTGGTACGTGAGGGTTCTTTGCCCAATATTGCGAACCAAGACTCCACCATATCTGCACCAATCCATTTTTTCGCGGGGGGTCTTTGACATCCACATGCTCGCCATAGTCTTCTCCATCAAACAAAATAATATCTACGCCAATATCAGGACGATCATTTTTACCAATATTTCTAGCCACTTCGAGAAGTACGCCTACGCCACTTCCTCCATCATTTGCCCCATCAATAGGTTCATACCTTCCTTCAAAATCCTTATCCGCAAAAGGGCGAGTATCCCAGTGAGCCGCTAGCAGGATACGTTTTTTTGCCTTGGGGTTATAGGAAGCAATGATATTTTTCAAATAAAGCATAGTGCCGTCATAAGCCTGCTCGCTAAAGTTTTGTTCTGTAACCTGTGCACCATAAGACTTTAATTTCGCCACCAAATATGCTCCACAAATTTTGTGTGGATCGGTATTGGGCACGCGAGGACCGAAATCAACCTGCTTCTGAATAAAAAAATATGCGGAATCACTATCAAATGATGGAACTGTGATGGTTTTTAGCGAATGTTTACTTCCCGATTGATCTATGGATTTTTTACTGCTTTCGCAACCTAAAATCACACACCAAACAAAAATTAAACATAAACACACTTTACCCATTATAGCTCTTCGTATGCCCATCCAACAGTTTCTTTCATATCTTTCAGCACCACTCCATGTGATTTCAAACTTGCCCTGATTGCATCTACTTGCTCATAATCCTTGGCAGATTTGGCTTTTTTATAAAGATCAATAATAATGTCAATCATCCCAGAGATGTTGGAAGGTTTTTCTTCCTGCAAACCGAGTACATCCTCTACTAAGGTAACATATGTGCTCATGAGCAGGTCAAAGGTTTCCTTGCCAAGTTCGCTGCATTTCAAATTTCCCGTAGCGATGGAGTTTATTTTTTTCAATAAATTGAAAATTTGTGCGATAGCCTGTGCGGTATTAAAATCATCATTCAATGCCCGATAGCAATTGTCGATAATTCCTTTGATCTGCTCTATGGTTTTTTCCTGCATCTCTACAGAAGCATCTTCATGGAATTTCAACTGTTTTGCTAGCACCAAGCCATTGATCATTTTCTTATACCCCTTGGCAGCAGCTTTAAGCGCATCGTTGGAAAAATCCAGTGTGCTAGAATAATGCGATTGCAACATAAAGAAACGAACCGTCATAGGGCTGTAAGGCTCTTTGAGCAAGTCATGGCTGCCAGCAAATAATTCATGCGGTAGAAAGGAATTACCAAGCGACTTGCTCATTTTTTGTCCATTCACAGTGAGCATATTCGCATGAAGCCAATACTTTACAGGCTGCTTGCCTGTCGCTCCTACGCACTGCGCTATTTCACATTCGTGGTGCGGGAATTTCAAATCCATCCCGCCTCCATGGATATCAAAGGCATTTCCAAGATATTTTGTGCTCATCACCGAGCATTCGAGATGCCAACCGGGGAAACCAATGCTCCAAGGTGATTTCCACCGCATGATATGTGCAGGGCTCGCCTTTTTCCATAAAGCAAAATCCACGCTGTTACGCTTTTCTTCCTGCCCGTCCAAAGTGCGCGATCCCGCCATCAACTCTTCCAACACACGCCCGGAAAGAATCCCGTATTTTTCTGTTTCGTTATATTTGCTGACATCAAAATACACAGAGCCGTTCACCTCATAGGCAAATCCCTTTTCAATAAGCGTCTCGATCATTTTTATTTGTTCCTGAATATGGCCTGTAGCACTCGGCTCTATATCAGGATCCAAGATGTTAAATTGTGCAGTGACCCTATGAAAATCATTGGTATATCGCTGCACAATCTCCATTGGCTCTAAATTTTCAAGTTTTGCTTTTTTGCCAATTTTATCTTCTCCATCATCTGAGTCGCTTTCCAGATGACCCACATCCGTAATATTTCTGACATACCTAACCTTAAAACCCAAATGCTTCAAATACCGATAGATTATATCAAAACTTAGGAAGGTCCGCACATTCCCAAGGTGCACATCGCTATACACAGTAGGCCCACATACATACATCCCGACAAATGGAGGATTGATTGGCTCAAAAATTTCCTTTTTCTTAGAAAGTGAATTATATACTCTCAATTGATTTTGCATGGCGCAAATTTAAGAAATTTGCCATTTTATGATAATAAAAAACTCATCCCCTACATAAAAAGTAAAGCAATGTCATCTCCTTCCCCTAAAATACCATGATTAGAATATTACAAAGTTTGTTTTCACATACATTATTCTTACATTTGCATCGAAATTTAGATGAGCCTGAGGGGACCAAAGTCCCCTTTTTTAATGGTTCAGAATTTGAAGTACATGGATTTAAAAACGGAGGTATCCCAACTTGTAGAGAAGTTTATTGATAACGATCAGATTTTTTTGGTCGAGGTAAATATCAAAGGGAAGCCCGGCAACCAGAAAATTCAGGTATATATCGATGGAGATAAGTCTGTAGGAGTAGGTTCGTGTAGTAGCATCAGTAGGAAACTATCCGAGGCCTTGGACGAAAAGGATATTATTGATGGGAAATACATAATAGAGGTTTCTTCACCGGGAGTTGACAATCCTCTATTGTTTATTCGCCAATATGCAAAACATATTGGTAGGGAATTGGAAATAATTACCAATGACAAGAAAAAGGTTCAAGGAGTACTTCTCAGCGTAGAAAATGACACCATTGAACTTTCTATAAAATCGAGTAAAGTCAAGAAAAAGTTAGATAGTGCGACTTTAAAGTTATCGTTTAGTGAAATCGAAACTGCAAAAGTTGTGCTCAGGTTTTAATACGAAAAATTAATTTAGGATATATTTAAGCTGATGGATCACTCAACATTAATTGAATCGTTTGCCGAATTTGCAAGTCAAAAAAATGTCGATCGTCCTACGATGATCAGGATATTAGAAGATGTATTCCGTACGATGATCAGAAAAAAATACAAAACTGATGACAACTTTGATATTATTATCAATGCGGACAAAGGTGATTTGGAAATATGGAGGTTCAGAGAAATCGTCGATGACAATTCTGAAGACATCTGGGATTATGACAAGATCAGTCTGTCAGATGCCCAAAAGATTGAGCCAGATTTTGAAATTGGTGAAGAGGTAGCGGAAGAGATAAAACTACTTGATTTTGGGAGGCGCGCTGTGATGACTGCACGTCAAACGCTTATTCAAAAAATCAAAGACCTTGAAAAAGACAATCTATTTCTTAAATATAAGGATCTTGTCGGAGAAATAATTGTAGGTGAAGCGTATCAAGTGATGCAGCGAGAGATGCTGCTCATTGATGCAGAAGGCAATGAATTAAACCTGCCTAAATCTGAGCAAATTTCAAAAGATAGGTATAGAAAAGGAGATTCTGTCCGGGCGATCGTGCACAGAGTGGAAATGGTTAATGGCAATCCAAAAATTGTACTTTCAAGAACATCACCAACCTTTTTAGAAAGGTTATTTGAAAATGAAGTCCCTGAAGTTTTTGACGGATTGATCACAATCAAGAAAGTAGTAAGGGAGCCGGGTGAAAGAGCAAAAGTCGCCGTAGAGTCTTATGATGACCGTATTGACCCTGTTGGCGCTTGCGTAGGAATGAAAGGGTCTAGAATCCATAGCATTGTACGCGAATTGCAAAATGAAAATATAGATGTGATCAACTACACAGAAAATATGGAGTTGTACATCAGCAGATCTCTTAGTCCAGCCAAGATCACTAATATTAAAGTTGAAGCAGATGAGGGTCGAGTATCTGTTTATCTAAAGCCTGATCAGGTTTCGCTTGCGATTGGAAAAGGAGGGCACAATATAAAATTAGCAAGCCGCTTGGTTGGACTCGAAATCGATGTTTTCAGAGATTTAATTGGAGGAGAAGTTGAAGAAGATGTAGATTTGGAAGAGTTTTCAGATGAAATTGAAAGCTGGGTAATCGACGAATTCAAACGCATTGGGTTGGATACTGCAAAAAGTGTACTGACTCTCACCAAAGAAGATTTAGTCAAGCGAACAGACCTCGAAGAAGAAACCATCGACAATGTATTGAATATTATCCGACAGGAATTTGAATAATCTTTGTTGGTGCAATAACTTTTAAAAGTAAGAATTAATGGCAGTTAAAATGATGAGATTAAGTCAGGTAGCCAGAAAACTCAATATTGGAAAGAATACCATCATTGAGTTTTTGGATTCCCATGGCTTCAAAATCGAGGACAATCCAAACTTCAAGATAGACGGCGAACAGTTGGATTTGCTCTCTAAAGAATTTGCGGATTCTGCGAGCGACAAGGAAGAAGCTTCTAGCCTTT
Source organism: Bacteroidia bacterium (assembly GCA_030426345.1). Classification (GTDB taxonomy): domain Bacteria; phylum Bacteroidota; class Bacteroidia; order Cytophagales; family Cyclobacteriaceae; genus JAAUQL01. Next base: position 7,937 of record JAUHYU010000102.1, on the reverse strand, counting down.
CAATAGGCAACAAGCATTCTGAGGATGTTATCATAGATTCTGAAAGTGAAAATGTGCCTTCTGTCCATGAAGATGAAAAAGAAATCCTAATTAAGGATGGCAACGAATTTAAAGAAGATGCCAGCTCAAATGATGAATCTGATACTGCCAAAGATTCATCCGAGACTGAATATACTTCTGAGAAGCCATTGCTACAAGGAATCAAAGTTGTTGGAAAAATAGATCTAGAAAAGAAGAAACCTGCGCCTGCAAAAGAAGAAAAACAGGTCGTTTCGGAAGAAAAAAGTGAACCAATACCAGAACCAGTTGAAGAAAAACCCGCTGAAAAAATCGTTGCAGAAGAAAAACCTGCACAGAAAATAGAAGAAGAATTAAAAGAAAAAGAGGTCGGGCAAAAAACACCTCCCCCTAGCGTACAACCTGACGTAAAAGCACCAGAAGAAGTGAAAGAGGTAGTACCCGAAACAAAGCCTGAAGCTGAAAAAGAACCTCCTCTTGAAAAAGTGATCGAAGCTAGAGCTGAGACACTAAAGGGCTTGAAAGTTGTTGGTAAAATAGAGTTGCCTAAAAAGGCAGAAAAACCCGTAGCCTCATCAGACGATAGTAAAGACAAGAAAAAGAAAAAACGCCCAAGGAAGCGTCTAAGAAATGATGATACTAGGGTACAATCTAGAAATACAGACACTAGGGCCCCACAAGGCGGTCTAAGAAGAAAGGATAACAAACCCCGCCAGCAGAAGGAAGAGCCTTCTGAAAAAGAAATTCAAGAACAAATAAAAGCAACTCTGGCCAAACTAAGTGGATCTGGAAAATCCAATCAGGTAAGTAGATCCAAATACCGAAGGGACAAAAGGTCGGCTGTGGCAGAGGCTCACGAAAAGGAGCTACTCAAAGAACAAGAAGATTCCAAAATATTAAGAGTTAACGAATTCATATCCGCCAATGACCTGGCTTCGTTGATGGATGTGTCCGTTAATGAAATCATTTCACTGTGCATGGGTTTAGGCATGTTTGTATCCATCAACCAACGACTGGATGCCGAAGCCATAACTATCATAGCCGATGAATTTGACTATACGGTTGAATTTATTAATGAAGAGGAAAACTTGGATGTTGAAATCATCGAAGATAGTGAGGAAGATCTCGAAGATAGAGCTCCAATTGTCACAATAATGGGGCACGTAGACCATGGAAAAACATCCCTTTTGGACTATATCCGTGATTCAAAAATCACCGCTGGGGAGGCAGGAGGTATTACACAGCATATTGGTGCTTATGATGTAACAACCGATAGTGGCAAAAGAATAGCATTTCTTGACACTCCGGGCCACGAAGCATTTACTGCTATGAGAGCTAGGGGGGCTAAACTGACGGATATTGCAGTGATCGTAGTTGCTGCTGACGACAACGTAATGCCTCAAACAAAAGAAGCTATAAACCATGCCTTGGTGGCAGATGTGCCTATTATTATTGCCATCAACAAAGTGGATAAACCCAATGCCAACCCAGATAAAATCCGTGAAGAACTATCTGGAATAAATATATTGGTTGAAGAATGGGGTGGGAAATACCAGTGCCAGGAAATTTCTGCTAAAACAGGACAAGGGATTGATGACCTTTTGGAAAAAGTACTGCTAGAAGCAGAAATATTGGAATTGAAAGCCAATAAAAATAAAAATGCTGTTGGAACAGTAGTTGAGGCCGAGCTTGATAAGGGAAGAGGGTATGTCACAACAGTATTGGTACAATCCGGCACGCTCAGGATCGGGGATGTTATCCTAGCAGGATCACACTATGGCAAGGTAAAAGCCATGTATGACCATAGAGGCAAAAAACTCAAAGAAGCAATTCCTTCAACTCCATTATTGGTATTGGGTTTGAACGGAGCACCGCAAGCCGGGGACAAGTTCAATGTAATGGACTCTGACAGAGAAGCCCGGGAAATATCCAATAAAAGAGAGCAACTACAACGTGAACAAGGGATACGAACCAAGAAACATATTACGCTGGATGAAATTGGTAGAAGACTTGCGATCGGCTCATTTAAAGAATTGAACATCATCATTAAAGGTGATGTGGATGGTTCTGTTGAAGCACTGAGCGATTCCTTATTGAAATTATCTACAGAGGAAGTCCAAATAAATATCAAGCACAAAGGCGTAGGGCAAATCAGCGAATCTGATGTGCTATTGGCTTCTGCATCTGATGGGATTATTGTTGGATTCCAAGTAAGGCCTTCGGTGGCAGCAAGAAAGCTCGCCGAACAAGAGGAGATAGAAATCCGCCATTATTCTGTCATCTATGATGCGATCAATGAGATTAAAGATGCCATGGAAGGTATGCTTGCTCCTGAATTTGAGGAAGTAATCACTTCTAATGTAGAAGTTCGGGAAGTTTTCAAAATCTCTAAAATTGGTACCATTGCAGGGTGTATGGTTACAGACGGAAGTATCAAAAGGAGTAGCAGGGTTCGCTTGGTTCGTGATGGTATCGTAATTTTCACTGGCGAAATTGATGCCTTAAAAAGATACAAGGACGATGTGAACGAAGTGAAAAAAGGATTTGAATGTGGTATTCGAATCAAGAACTTCAATGACATCAAAGAAGGCGACATAGTGGAAAGCTTTGAGCAGAAGGAAGTAAAAAGAAAATTGTAAATTTATGGATTATCTTCCGATTATATTATTTATATATTAACTTTGTAGCAAAATACTACAGCTAATGGGAGTCTTTTTATTCAATTTATCTGTTTTTGCCTATATGGTATTGGCTCAAGGGTTGCCGCTATCCTCACCAGTTGACCCTGGAGATGACCCAGGCTTCCCTATCGTAGAGTCTATTGCCCTATTGGTTTCTGCTGGATTTTATCTTGGGGTCAAAGCATTTAAAAAAGACAAAAACGGAAAGCACTAACCCCCTCGGCCTCGTTAAGAAATCTCTGCTAATTTCCGTAAATCATTTTATTCTCGGACAAAATATTTTTATCGCCCTTTGTGCAGTTTTCTTTTACCTATCGGGCGATATACTTTCTTCCATAAAAAACATTGACTATCCTTCGGTTAGTCTTATATTTTGGTCCGCACTACTCATTTACCAAATCAGCACGAAACTTCAGTTTCAATTTTTAGAGTTAAATGCCTATAAAACCTTCCAGTTTTCATCGGACAAAAAGCACAGGACGCTCTTGATTCTTACCATCATCACCTTATTGCACACTCCGTTCTTAACATGGGTAAGCACTGTTTTTTTCATGCATTTGGCTTGTATATCCCTTTTATACAATATCCCTGAAAAAACCATAGGAAAATTTCCATTGCCCCTGAGGGGAATCCCAGTACTCAAAGTATTTCTCATAGCTTACGTTTGGGCTTCCATTTCCTCCTTCCTACCGGCGATAACTGCACACGAGCCAGTTCTTACACAAACACATTTGCTAATTTTCACTGCCCACTTTTTATTCATTATTGCTATTACCCTTCCATTTGACATAAGGGATTTTCGCGTTGACCATAAAAATACATTAATCACATTCCCCCAGTGGATCGGCATCAAACGCACCAAACAACTTGCCTTAGTCTGTTTGATGGTTTTTTCATGGATTATTTGGCACATTACAAGGCAATGGCCTATACTTGTTTTTAGTACCCTGACAGCATTACTAATTCAAAATGCCTCGCCTAGAAAAAAGGCGCATTACTTCACCTTCTATCTCGATGGCACAATTATCCTCTATTTTTTTACGATTCTTTTATCTTTGAGGTAAAATGTCCTTCCCAAAAGCAGAAGATATCTTAGCGGCATCTCAGCGCATCGCATCATTAGTTCATCATACTCCTGTGCTTACTTCTATCTCAATTGACAAAATGGTAGGTGCGAAATTGTTTTTTAAATGTGAAAACCTTCAAAAAGTAGGAGCCTTCAAATATCGTGGGGCAACTAACACGCTACTCCAACTTTCTCCAGCACAACTTAAACAAGGAGTTGCCACACATTCATCAGGAAACCATGCGCAGGCATTGGCACTTGCCGCGCAACTGCACGATACAGCTGCATACATCGTAATGCCTTCTAATGCTTCGGAAAGCAAAAAAGAAGCCGTGTTAGGATATGGTGCCAAAATAATAGAATGCGAGCCAACACTTGACGCACGCGAAACAACCCTTAAACAAATAGTAGCAGAAACAAAAGCACATTTTATTCATCCATATAATGATATTAAAGTAATTGAGGGGCAAGCAACAGCAGCCAAAGAATTAATCGACGAAATTCCTCAATTGGATTACCTCCTTGCACCAGTTGGCGGTGGTGGTTTATTGAGTGGCAGTGCACTTTCAGCTTATTATTTTTCTCCATCTACCAAGGTGATAGGGACGGAACCCACCGGAGCTGATGATGCTTATAGGTCTTTCAATTCTGATATAATCATCTCTTCAATCAATCCCAAAACCATTGCAGATGGGCTGCTCACATCCCTCGGCACCAAGACATTTCCTATCATTCAAAAACATGTCTCGCAAATTCTGACTGTTGACGACGATATGATAGTTGAAGCTATGAGGCTAATTTGGCAAAGAATGAAAATTATTGTGGAAGCATCTGCCGCAGTGCCATTGGCCGCACTAATGCAAAATGCTCATTTATTTAAAGGGAAGCGCGTTGGAATTGTCCTTTCAGGAGGAAATATAGATTTGAACAGATTACCATTCAAAGCTTAAAAAGCTATTTTTTCTTCTTTTTGAGTGATTTGATAAACTCGGACCAAGCAAACGGATTTAGCAGAGGGTTGTACCTGGGGCCATTGGCATCAAATAAATACGCTGCCTGTTGTTGCATGAAATACCTGTGATTCATACTCCCATCCATTGGCATGGCTCGTGCCATTTCAGCCAAAGTCACAGCATCCAGGTTACTGTCCATATTGTTCATATCACCTTGATTTGGCAATCTGTAGGCAAGGACAGCTTCTTTGAACATTTCTTCTGTCGGGAATGGGGAAATCTCCAATTCAGGAAGATAAGTAGTATCTTCTTGCATAGAAATAATTTGCGTATAACTATCACCTTCCACTTCAGGGATTACAACATACTTTTTGTGAAAACCAACTACGCTAATCACTAAACTATCGCCCTCCAAAACCGGAAAAGAAAAATATCCATAATAATTGGTAGTAGTGCCTCTTCCTCTCTTTGGAACATAAATGTGCGCGCCCATTATTCCTGAAACGGTATCCTGTGTAGTAACAACGCCGGAAAACTGCACAACCTTCGATTCATCTTCCTGCGCTAGTGCGCAATCAACAGACATCAACAGCAAAAGAATGCCTGAAAAACCAACTATCAATATATTTTTTACTCCTCCCACTAATCCTAAATTATGCATTAAAAATACTTCAAAGATTAAGAAACGACAATTTATTTAACGAAATTTAACAGATGATGTGCCAACGAGCCACCATCTGAATGTGATACCTTTGAACCTTGCAATGCACTTATTGTTTAAATGAAATTAAAAAACCTAAGCCTTTCTTATAGCACCAGAATATTCAAATCCCTCTCTGAAGAGCCGCGAGTACGCATTTTAAACCTGCTCCAACACCATGGAGAAATGTGCATTTCGGACATTGAGCAAATACTTGATTTCACTCAAACCAAAACATCACGGCACATGTCCTACCTCAAAAATGCCGGCATCGTTGGCTCCAGAAAAAAAGATCAGTGGATTTTTTATTTCATACTGGACGAGGTTCAGGGATTTTTAGGTCAAATTTGGAAATTCGTAGAAAAGGACCACCTACTCAGCAAAGATATTGAAGTGTTTGACGTAATGTATTCTAACAGGGAACTAACTGCTTTTCACCAGAAAAACCCCGAAAACCAATTTCTTTCATAGACTGAATTTTCAGTTATTTCAAATCAAATCCCATTTTGAAAAAATATCAACATATTTTTTTCGACCTTGATCATACCCTGTGGGATTTTGACAAAAATACTGTGGAAACCATTCGAGAGATTTATGATATCTATGATTTTTCGAAATGGGATTTTTTTACGTTCCATGAATTTATGGAGGTTTTTCGAGAAGTCAACAATCATCTTTGGGACAAGTACAACCACGGGTTCATTGATCAGATGGAATTGCGCAATTCCCGATTTGGAATAATTCTTGAAAAGTTGGGAGTGGCTGCTGAGAATATCCCTCAGGGTATCGGGAAAAAATATCTGGAACTTTCCCCGATCAAGCCAAATGTTTTACCCTTTACTCACGATATGTTAGCATATTTAAAGCCTAAATATCGTTTGCATATCTTATCAAATGGCTTCGTGGATGTGCAACACACCAAGCTAAAAGCCTCTAAAATCCATGAATATTTTGAGGTAATCATTACTTCAGATAGTTCAGGTTTTAGAAAACCTCAAAAAGAAATTTTTGAATTTGCGATGAGCCAGGCAGGTGCTACCATCGACAATGCGCTAATGATCGGCGACAACTTGGATACAGATATCATCGGGGCTCAAAATGCATCGATGGACCATGTTTTTTTTAATCCTAACAAAGTGAAACACCAACTGACATTGATGCATGAAATTCATTCTCTAAAGGAAATAATGCATATTTTGTAAAAACCATTGTGCATCCAAATTTGTTGAGATGACAAACAATCATACCATATATAAAAAAATAGAGCTATGGCTACTGGATTTTTTAATGTCCCCCATCCTACCAACGAACCGGTCAAGAATTATGCCCCGGGATCCGAAGAAAAAGCAAAACTAAAATCAATGCTATCAAGCCTGAGATCGCAGGTACTTGACATTCCGATGATCATTGGAGGGGAAGAAATCCGTACAGAAAATAAAAAAACCATCTCCCCGCCACACGATCATCAGCACATACTGGCACATTATCATTTTGGGGATGAGGAACACGTAAATTTGGCGATAAATGCTGCTCTAAATGCAAAGGAAGATTGGGAAAATATGGCATGGGAACATCGGGCAAGCATTTTTTTGAAAATTGCTGATCTAATTTCCGGCCCTTACCGCGCCAAAATAAATGCAGCTACCATGCTCGGCCAATCAAAAAATGTAATTCAGACGGAATTAGATGCTGCATGTGAATTGATTGATTTTCTCAGATTCAATGTGTATTTCATGAGTCAGATTTATGCACAACAACCTGAATCTTCAGCAACGATTTGGAACAGGATAGAGCAACGCCCTCTTGAGGGTTTTGTGTTTGCGGCTACTCCGTTCAACTTCACCGCAATTGCTGGAAACTTGCCAACTGCACCCGCCATGTTGGGAAACGTCGTAGTTTGGAAACCCTCACTGCATCAAATCTATTCTGCCCATGTATTGATGGAAGTGTTTCGAGAGGCCGGCCTGCCAGATGGCGTCATCAATCTGATCATGACAGATCCCAAAGCTACAACGGATAATGTATTGGAACACCCTGATTTTGCGGGGATTCACTTCACCGGTAGCACAAAAGTTTTCAAAAGCATCTGGAAATCCATAGGGGAAAATATTCATAAATATCGTTCCTATCCCAGAATAGTAGGCGAAACTGGCGGCAAGGATTTTATATTGGCGCACAGTTCTGCCGATGCCAAAGAAGTGACGACAGCTATCATTAGAGGGGCATTTGAATATCAGGGGCAAAAATGTTCTGCTGCTTCCAGGGTTTATGTTCCTAACGACTTATGGGAAGAAGTGCAAAGCTTACTTTTGAATGATTTGTCAGAAATAAAAATGGGGGGTACGGAAGATTTCACCAATTTTATCAATGCTGTGATTGATGAAAAATCCTTTGATAAATTGGCGAAGTACATCGATGAGGCCAAGGAAAGCCCAGTGATAGAAGTGATAGCCGGGGGAAATTATGACAAATCGAAAGGTTATTTTATCGAACCGACCGTGCTGCGCACAGAAGACCCG
>JAUHYU010000003.1 GCA_030426345.1 Bacteroidia bacterium | reverse complement strand
AGTAATTGCAAACGCAAAAACTATGATTACCAAAATGAATGGGAACATCCACAAAGCTGAGGTATCTCCAGGTTGGATGTTTTGCATTTTCATGATCACAACCACGTAGGGCACCATGAAAAAAGCCAGGAATGCCAGCCAGATAAGTAAAAGTTTTTGTCCTGTGAGGTTAAAGCTAAAGTAGTTTTTCATCATCTAAAAAATTAGTGGGTTAAAATAGGTTTGGGTTATAATTTAGGCTAAAGTTCAGTAAATGGCAAGTAGGGGTTAGGTCGAGATAAAATATGAGAATTTGTTATGAATGGTTCATGGGGGGATAGTTTAATTTCTTTCATTACGTTTGAATTTTAGTACCAATCAAGTTCAACAGTCCTATAGATAATGTATAAACGAAATACGCATCTTCCTTTTTAGCATTTGGATATGGTTTTATATCTCCATTTCTGTCTGTCGGATGAGCGTATTTTGATGTAAAGTCAAATAGTGATTTTATAGCATTTAATAGGTCATTGATGCCTTCTGCATTGTGCTGTTCGATTTCCAGTATTTTAGTTAGCTCATCCTTAAAGGATACAGTTCCTTGCTTTTTTCTATTAAGGTTTAAACCATCAAAAATTTGTCTTGAATATTCGATTGCTTTTTTCCATTCACCTAATTGAATACTTTTTTCCATATCCAAAACACAAGTGGTAAGTTGTTCAAACATTCCTTTCCAAAATTCTGTGACATTAAGTTCGCCAATATTTAACTCCAGAAGTAAAAAGTTTCCGATTCCCAATGTTGGGGAAAAATTATTTATCCAATCACTTTGCTCAATCCTTATACTTGAAGATTTACTAGTAATATTGACACGAACTAAATCATCTTTACCCAAATCATCCAAATCAGTTAGCGAAGTCAGAGTTTTATAAACCAGTTCTATATGAAACTCGACAGATTTATCCTTGTTTTTTTCTCTTTGAATCTCTATGGATTCGATTGCACTTGGTGTTAACAATGCACTTAATTGAACGCTATGATAGCTTGCTGGATTCCTTATTGAGTTTTTTTTCTCTTTCGCTTTTAGAATCAGTCCATATTGACGATCGACATTAAGTTGGTATTCCGTTAATACGGAAATTATTTGTCCGTTTTTATGGCATAACTTACCCGATATTGATATTGGAATCTCCTCTAAGTATTCAAAATCCAAATGGACCCAAATGTTCAACATTGGATTTATCGATTGGGTTTCAACTTTAATTTCAATATTATTAATGTTCATACAACTGCTGATATTTTTTAAATTCCTTACATCAATGACATAACCGCACATCCGTTGCAGTTAGCAATTATTCAAATTTAAGGGTTTATTCAATTTCTCCAATGCGATAAAGAGTTCTGCTGACAGGCACCTTTTCCTGTTAGTGATCTTTATGAAATGGGTTTTGCAGGTGTTGATAATTCTGCTCGCATCTATCCAACAAAAAACCATTAAAATCCATGAGCGTATCATCTTCGCGAGGAGCAAACAAGACATCTTTGGTAACTAGCCCAAATAAAATGAGGTCAATCCCCGCGCTACTTTGGCCCCTTATTGTTAAACCAACGCTATTTTTTATTCGTCAATATTTGTAAAATTTCTTTAGGGTCTTGCCGATTATCCCAAAATGCAGAAATTATTATTGAGTCTTCTGTGACTTTGTAATAAATGCTAAAACTTCCTAATGAAGCTACTCTAATATCCTTGAAGTTCGTTGATTTATATATTAGGGGTGTTTTGGCAATTTATTTTGTCCTGTCAGCCACCAATCGGACTAATTTCTTTGAATAACTGTTGGATTTATTTCTGATAGCCCAATATTCTAATATACCAATATATTGAATGTCCGCTGTTTTAGTCCAAACTATATTGCGTTTAGCCATTCAAGATTGCGTTTGTCCATTTTCTCTTGGGAAATCAGTCTTCCATTTTCGATGTCACCTTCGCTCATTTGCAGCATCGCTTTTTGTTCATCTGTTAATTCCACAATATCTGAATCAGACGAACTTGACGAAATCAGTTTATCAAGAGCCTCCAGAAATTCTTTATTTCTGATAGAAAGGATTTTGTCAATCAATCCATTTCGTATTTTATCAACTGTTGTCATAATTTTCTATTATCAATCCTAAATATCCGAAAAATCCATGAAATTTATCTTGAATTTTCCATTGTATTTACACAATCTCCTCCACCTTTACCGGCCTGTTTTCCTTGACAGACTTCAATGCTGCCAGGGCGATTTTCATGGCTTCCAGGGCGTCATTTCCGGTAACAGGTAAGTCACTCCCGTTTTGGATGGACTGAAAAAAAGCATTCATTTCGTTGAGGTAGGAAGTCGTGTAGCGCTCCAAAAAGAAATTAAGCGGCAATGATCCATGCACTCCCGCATCGCTATAATATTGATGGTTGTCGGGGAAATTATTATCTACCTTCACCATGCCCTTAGACCCAAATGCCTCTAATCGTTGGTCATATCCATACACTGCCTTTCGGCAATTGTCTATATTAGCCATCGTGCCATCGGCAAAAGTAAGTGTAGTCAATGCTGTGTCGATATCTCCTGCCTCACCAATGGCCTTGTCCACCAACACCGCTCCTCGTGCATACACTTCAACAACCTCCTTGCCCATGATGTAGCGCGCCATGTCAAAATCATGTATGGCCATGTCCATGAACAATCCGCCGGAAACTTTAACGTAGGAAACTGGAGGTGGGCCGGGATCTCGGCTGGTGATTTTTAGGATTTGTGGGTCGCCGATTTTTCCATCAGCCACCATGCTTTTTATTTTTAAAAAATTAGGATCAAACCTTCTATTAAACCCAAGCATTAATTTCACCTTCGACTCCTCTACTACTTGTAGGGTTTTCACAACCTGATCCAAAGATAGGTCAAGTGGTTTTTCACAAAAAATATGCTTTCCTGCTTTTGCAGCTTGCTCTACAAAGTTGGCGTGTGTATCTGTCGGGGAACAAATGATGACTGCGTCAATTTCGGAATTGCCGACGATCGCATCAAATCCGTTGGCATAATTCAAGCCTTTGCCTTTGATGTAAGTCTCTGCCTCTGGCGACTGATCTGCGACAAGGGCGAGCTCGACTCTTGGAAATCGTTCGAAGATATTTTCTATATGAATCTTGCCGATGCGTCCTGCTCCGGCAACTGCTACTTTTATCCTTTTCATGTGTTTATAGTTCTTTTATGTATCTGATCACCTGCGCTTAAATCATGTCTTGTTAGTCTTTAAATTTGCTCCGGCCATGCCGGTTTCATGGATTTTAGAGGCTTTTTATTGTTTTAAAAATGTTAAGGGCATCTTTACAAGCCGAGGCTTTTAATATAATTCCGATTGTTTCGTGCACAATTTTTTGGCGATCCCATACCCGGCAACACATCTTGTTCCACCACAATCCAGCCATGATACCCGCGTTTTTTAAGTTCTGAAGTGATCTGTGGAAAATCCACATTGCCTTTTCCCAATTCACAGAAAACACCCTGACTTACAGATTCGAAATAATCCCATTGATTCTCGCGTGAAACCTCTCCTACTTTTGGATCGTAATCCTTAAAATGTACATGCCAGATCCTGTCGTAATGCTTTTGCAACGCCGCAACCGGATCGCCTCCACCAAAAGCCAAATGGCCCATATCCAGACACAAACCAAGCAAACTTGGTTCGGTAAGTTTCATGAGGATATCCAGCTCTTGGGCGGTTTCCACATAGCCGCCACAATGATGGTGAAAAACCGTCCGCATGCCGTATTTGTCCTTCACGGCTTTCGCCACTTTCTCAGCCCCAAAAGCATATATTTTCCATGAATCATCATCAAGGCCCATCTCTGGAATGATCCTTCCTGCATTTTTTGTCCTTTCGGGAACGGAGCCATTGTCGTCAGCCAAAACAATAAACGCATTTTTATAACCTGCGGAATGCATGAGTCCGGCAACTTTCAATGCCTTTTCAATACCTTCATCGTGCGTTTTTTCTTGAGCCAGAGCTACCGGAACAAACGCTGCGAGCAGTTCCAAGTTTCTTTGCGAAAGACTATCTGCAAGTTCCTTGGGATCTGTCGGCATAAAGCCCCAATCTCCAAGTTCTGTACCTGCATAGCCAGTTTCCTGCATTTCGTTCAGCACCAGCTCAAAACCGACTGCTTCGCCTTTGAGGTCAAATTCCAGTACCCCCCAGGAGCATGGCGCATTTGCAATTTGAATGTTTTGTTTCTTCATATTTTCAATATGATTTTACTTTTTAAGTTTTATTCCACCCCCAACCCCCGCCAGCGGGGGACAATGCCGCATCGAACATTACACTTCAAAAGGATAGTTGCTGATTTCATACTTTTCTATTCTAGAATTTCCTTGACCACTCTTTTGGCCATCTTTCAACGACTATTTTTGTCTGGGTGAAAAATTCCACTCCATGTCTTCCTTGCCCATGGAGATCGCCAAAGAAACTTTCATTCCATCCACTGAATGGGAATTGAGCCATTGGTGCTGCAACTCCGATGTTGATGCCGATATTTCCGGCATTTGCCTGGCTGCGAAACTTGCGTGCATTGGCACCGCTGCTGGTGAAAATACAGGCCATATTTCCATAGGCATTGCTGTTGACAAACTCTAGGGCTTCATCTATGGAATTCAATTCTATCAAACTGATAACAGGCCCAAAAATTTCTGTTTTTACTATTTCTCCGCCAAGGGGTAGGTTTTCAATAATGGTAGGTGAGATAAAATTACCCTTTTCAAATCCTGATATCTTGGCGTTTCTGCCATCCAATAAAACCTTTCCTCCCTCATCAACGCCTTGATCAATTAGTGTAGAAATACGTTTCAAGCTGGCTTGGTTGATCACAGGCCCCATTTCTATTTTCTCGTCCAGACCATAGCCTGTTGTTCGTTTTTTAGCAGATTCATAAAGAGATTCTTTAATCGTTCCATTTTTGTCGCCGACCGTCACGATATTGGAGGCCGCGAGGCAACGCTGTCCGGCACACCCAAAAGTACTGTCCGCTATGATCTGAGTAGATATTTCGATATCCGCATCGGGTAGAATAACAATTGGGTTCTTAGCACCTCCTTGGGCTTGTACGCGTTTGCCATTGGCAGCTCCGCGGGAATAGATATATTTTGCCACTTTAGAAGAACCCACAAAACTGATAGCTTTCACTTGTGGATGGTCCAGCATGGCATCGACAGTTTCTTTACCTCCATGCACCAGACTAACAACTCCTTCCGGCAAATCGAGCTGATCGATCAACTGAAATACTTTTTGCATGGTCAGAGGCACCTTTTCAGATGGTTTTAATACAAAGGTATTTCCTGTTGCGATGGCATAAGGCAAAAACCAGAATGGAATCATTCCCGGAAAGTTGAAAGGGGAGATACAACCACAAACACCCAATGGCTGGCGGATCATAAATTCATCAATTCCTCCAGCAATATTTTCAGAAAATTCGCTTTGGATCATCACTGGCATGCCACAGGCGACTTCCACATTTTCGATGGCGCGTTGCAATTCCCCACGCGATTCTGCCAAAGTTTTACCGCATTCCATGGTAATGGTTTTGGCAAGGTCTTCAAGGTTATCCTCCAGCAACTGCTTGAGTTTGTACAAAGGTTGCACCCGCTTCATCACAGGCATTTGCCCCCAGCTTTGAAATGCTTTTTGTGCAGCTTCCACGGCCTTGGCTAAATCTTCTGCGGTTTTTGCTCCATATGGAACTTTTGCCATCACTTCCTGAGTAGCCGGATTGACAACATCTGTTGTGCTTTGCTCCTTGCTAACCTCCCATTTCCCGTTGATATAATTTTTCAATGTTTCCATTTGTGTTAATATTTATTCTATTGTCAATTTTTTAAATCTATTATTTCAATTATATGTTTCCAATTTGCTACGACCACACCAGTTCATGGATTTTTGTGCCTTTTACACATTTCCTAATAGGATGTATATCAATATGGTAACGATAACCAAAATGATTGAAACCAGCTTGGCATATTTCCATTCTGTCAAATCCAATACATCCATACTTTTCATACTGATATCTTTGGTTACAGGGTAGAATTTAGAAACACCAAACATCACAGCGATGTTCAATAAAAATTCAATCCCCCAAATGTGTACAAAGTGAATATCTACCTGTAGAATAAAAGTGGTGAGGATATAAAAAGTCAACCCTACAAACAATGCCGCTTTGGCCCCAGCCGCAGAAACAGTTTTGGTGAAAAATCCTGCCAGCATGATCGATGCTATCGGGATGAAAAATATGCCGTTCAATTGCTGCAAAAGCTGGTAAAGCCCTTCCGGTGCATTGGCAACAAAAGGTGCCGTTACAATTGCAGTGACGGCCAGAATCGCGGAAGTAGTTTTACCTACGCGTACCAAGGATTTGTCCGATATATTTTTGTTGATGTGGCGTTTCCAGACATCGACGCTAAAAATCGTGGCGGCACTGTTGAGCACACTATTGAAGGTACTCAATACTGCTCCCATTACTACCGCAGCAAAAAATCCTATGAAGCTAAGCGGAAGCACTTTTTTTACCAATGTTGGATATATCATATCCTGATTATCAAACATGGTGTCGCCATAATAATAGAAACCTATCACACCAGGCAAAACAATTATGATTGGCACGAATATTTTCAATACACCTGTATATAACAATCCTTTCTGGGCTTCAACAAGATTTTTGGCGCCAAGAGCCCGCTGGATAATGGTTTGATTCATACTCCAGAAATACAACTGGTTAATGATCATCCCGGTAAATAATACACCGAATGGCAATACAGAATCTTTAGCCCCGACTACATTGAATTTTTGTGGTGCATGTTCAAAAACCATTGTAAGCCCGGTGATGGGATTGCCATCTCCAATACTTGCCAAGGCAAGTATTGGTACCAGAAGCCCACCGATTAATAGGCCGACACCATTGATAGTATCTGATATTGCCACAGCCTTCAAACCTCCAAATACAGCATAGATGGAACCGATAACGCCAACAATCACTACGGTCAACCATATACCTTCAGATTGACTGATGCCAAGAACTTCCGAAACACTGAATAAGCTCTCTAGATTTAATGCCCCTGTGTACAATACAATTGGCAGCAAGGTGACTACAAAAGAAATCACCAAGAACATGGCAATGATGGATCTAGTGGCGCTGTCAAATCGACTTTCCAAGTATTGAGGAATCGTAGTCAGGCCCATTCTCAAATACTTAGGAACAAAATAAATTGCTGCGGCAATCAATGCCAAAGCAGAAGTGACTTCCCAGGCAATGATGATGAATCCATTTTTATAGGAAGAGCCATTCATGCCTATTAGATGTTCGGTGGAGATGTTAGTAAGTAACATCGATCCTGCAATTACGACACCTGTAAGGCTTCTGCCACCAAGGAAAAAGCCATCTTGCGAATTAAGGTTTTCATTCCGCAATTTGTACCAGGAATAGCCTGCGACAAAACCGGTAAATGCTAAAAAGGATAGAACTGTAGTCATACTTTTGGGTTATAGTGACTCACGCCCATTCATAGTGAGGCATGGATTTTAGGTGCTTTTTTATAGAAAATAACGCTGCTTCTTTTTGTTTTCTTTGTAGGTATCGCTGGCCTTATTTACTTCATCAACCTCAGATACTTCGGCAATTGGCACATCCCACCATGCCCAGCCATATCCGGCGATTTTGCGCTCCGGCACTGTTTCTATGTAGATCACAGTTGTTTTGGTATTGGCTTTAGCCACTTTCAGCGCTTCGGTAAATGATCCGATATCTGTAGCAGAAATTACTTCAGCACCAAGACTTGCCGCATTTGCCGCCAAATCTACCGGCAAATCCCCACCGTCCAATTGTTCTGAATTTTCATCACGATATTTATATTCTGTACCAAAACGTCCTTGACCGATAGATTGAGACAGACCTCCAATACTTCCATATCCTTTATTATTAATCAGAATGATGATCAGCTTGAATCCTTCTTGAACGGAAGTGACGATTTCGGACGACATCATCAAATAACCCCCATCGCCGATCATCACATAAATCTCACGATCCGAACAAGCCATTTTGGCACCGAGCCCTCCTGCAATTTCATAACCCATGCAGGAATAGCCATATTCATGATGGAATCCTTTTGGATTTCTGGTACGCCACAATTTGTGAATGTCACCCGGCAAGCTTCCTGAGGCGTTGAGCAATACATCTTCTGGGTTCGAAAAATTATTCAATGCCCCGACTACTTCCGATTGACTTGGCAATCCATCTTTTTGATCAGGGGTATAAGCAAATTCCACTTTTTCATCCCATGATTTATTGAAGGCTTTTACCTTCTCTTCATAAGCAGCATCAACACGATATCCTTTCAATGCCTCGGTAAGTTCCTCTAAAATCACTTTCGCATCGCCGGTTACGGCCAATCCAGAATGTTTGTGCGCATCAAATTCCGTAACATTGATATTGATAAATCTGACATTTTCATTTTGAAATGCAGATTTAGATGCCGTGGTGAAGTCACTATATCTGGTTCCAATTCCAATAATTACATCTGCCCTTTCACTGATATAATTGGCTCCTTCTGTACCGGTAGCACCCGTTCCACCAAGGTTGTGCGGATCATTATAAGGCAATGCACCTTTTCCCGCGAAAGTCTCTCCAACAGGAATTCCCGTCTGATTTACAAATATTTGCAACGCGTCTGTAGCTTCGCTGTAGATTGTTCCGCCACCCGAAATAATCATGGGTTTTTTGGCCTTTTTTATCATTTCAACAGCCGTTTGCATTACAGACTTGCCAGGTCTGGAACGCGGGATATGCCAAACTCTTTTTCTAAATAATTCTTCCGGAAAATCAAAAGCTTCCGGCTGCACATCTTGCGGCAAAGCCAAAGTGACTGTTCCCGTCTCGGCTGGCGAAGTCAAAACGCGCATAGCCGCCGGCAACGAAGTGATCAGTTGCTCCGGTCGGTTGATACGATCCCAATATTTTGAAATGGGTTTAAAACAATCATTTACTGAAATATCCTGAGAGTAGCTGGCTTCCAGTTGTTGTAAAACAGGATCTACATTTCGCTTAGCAAAAATATCGCCCGGCAACAGCAACACTGGAACTCTGTTGATGGTAGCTCCAGCGGCTGCAGTCAACATGTTGGTGGCTCCGGGGCCAATGGAAGACGTACAAGCAAAGGTTGAAAGCCTGTTTTTCATTTTGGCATAAGCGGCGGCGGCATGCACCATAGCCTGCTCATTGCGGCTTTGATAATATTTGAAGCTGGGATCCTGATATAAGGCCTGCCCAATCCCCGAAATATTTCCGTGGCCAAATATGCCAAAACAACCAGCAAAAAGTTCATGCTCCACACCGTCTCTTTCTGTGTATTGCTTTTTCAAGAACGTGATCAACGCCTGCGCTACGGTTAATTTTCTTGTCTTCATAATTTTGTCTTGTATAATTATTCTTTTGGGTCAAATTGGGTAGATACTTATTTCATGGATTTTAGAGGCTTTTTATATCTAAAACCCACCATGATCTTCGATGAACTTCATCGACTCGTCGAGGTAGGGCATGAAGTTAGCGCATCCGGGTTGTAGCACCACTTGCGCTCCACTTGCATTTCCCATTCTACACGATTTATACATATCCCACCCCTGCAAATAGCCATAAATAAATCCACTCGCGAAGGCATCACCTGCACCAAGGACATTCAATATTTTTACAGGGAAACCGGGTACGTCCTGCTTATTTCCTTTGTTGTCATAAACGGTAACGCCCTCTGCTCCTCTTTTTACAATCAGTGTCTCAACGCCGAGCGATAAAATATTGGCAATGGATTGATCAATGTCTCCAGTAATCTCCGGTGCCGAAATCTGTTGGTGCTTGATCGACACCTGAGCGGCATCACTCAATGTTGCAGCTAAAATTTCTTCCTCCGTTCCCAATGCGATTTTTACTTTTGGCAGCAATGCCCTGGTTGTAATCCCAAAAGACCGGAGGTCATGCCATTGATCGGCGCGAAAATCCAAATCGAGCACAACTGGGATGTCATTATCAAAAGCGACTTCTGCACCATAAAAAGCTGCACTTCGCGTGGGTTCTATATTCAGGGCCGTACCGGAAATTTCAAACAATCCGCATTGCTCAATCTGCGCTTTAACGACATCGTCGATGGTGATCTGGCTATCGGCACAATTATCACGATAATACACCAGCGGAAAGCGATCGGGAGGCTCGATGCCAAGCACCACAGCACTGCTACGTGCAGATCGAATTCTTGGAATTAGCGAAGTTTCCACCTTTTCCTTTTTAAGGAATTCAATGATAAAATCACCGACTTTATCCTCTCCAACACCAGTGAGTAAAGCAGGTTTCAGTCCAAGTCGACTACAGCCCACCGCAATATTCAATGGAGACCCGCCAACAAAAGCATCAAACCCCTTGATATCGACAAAATCAGCGCCGATATTTTGTGAATATAAATCTATGGAAGACCTGCCGTAGGAGATCAGATCGTATTTCTTATCTTTCATATTTTCTATCAATTATAAACTATTGAATCCATGAACCATTGAACTAAATTATCCATTCATCTCTGCCGTCACCATTGGAATTCTAGGGTCAAGGCCTTTCCATGAATCGAATATCCATTCATGATTGGGGTCTGGGGTATTGGCCAATGATTGATCGCTACCGGTCAGGAAATTCAAATAATATACATTAAACCCATGGCCGGCAACAACAGGGTGATAGCCCTTAGGAACCAGCACCACATCATCATTTTTGACCACTGCTATTTCGTCCAGCTCTCGACTGTCATCATAGACCTGCTGAATTGCAAATCCTGTGGGTTTGTCAATTTTATAGAAATATGTTTCTTCCAACCGGGCTTCTAACACATTACCATTAGCATCCACCTTCTGCTCATCATGTTTGTGTGCGGGATAAGAACTCCAGTTTCCGGCTGGGGTATAAACCTCTACAGAAACCAGTCGATGGCAGGGAAATCCGGGCTGAATCAGCGAGTTGATCTGCCTTGTGGCATTGTCACCACCGCGTATTTCAATTTCCGCTTCCTCTGGTGTTTTGAAAACAGGATCAAAATCCTGATCTGTTTCGCACCAGCCGTAGCCTAAATCCAAAATATCGCTTTCCGCTTTCAACTCAAAAGAAGTATTTCTTGGCAAATACAAAGTATGCGCAATCCCGGTAAAAACATCCTTTCTCCCATTCACGGTTTGCCAATTTCCTTTATTTGTTTTCACACTATAATTTCCGCTGAGAAGGATAATGCCATATTCATTTCCTCCAGTATCACCTTTCCAAATCTCTCCTTTTTTCATGAGTCTGGCCTGAAAATTCAAGTATTGCCAACCAGCTTCTTCTCGTGATATATCCTGATATATCCCAAATTCTCCAGAAGACTTCGCCAGTAGCGGATATTTTTTATCTATGATCATGTCGTTTTGTTATTTTATTAATGTTGATTTTCCTGTTGATCCCAATAAATCAAACTTTTGAAGCATAAATTGTTCGAGGTATTCCATATAAATTTTTTCGGGAGCGATTGGGTCGAACATTTCCGGCGAATCCCTGAAATATTCTCGGTGTACACGCGTCCAAATCAATCTGGCATCTGTGGCGATATTCACTTTACAAACACCGTATTGAATAGATTTTACTAGCTCGTCGGCACTAACTCCCTTGGCAGATTCGCCAAGTTGTCCTCCTGCTTCATTGATGCGACGAATTTCGTTGATATCTACTGCAGACCCTCCATGCAACACGAGCGGAAAACCCGGCAAAATGCGTTGAGTTTCCATGAGAATATCAAACTGCAACCCAACGCCTCCAGAAAATTTATATGCCCCATGACTAGTCCCTACAGCAACCGCCAAACTATCGCAGCCCGTTTGTTGTACAAAAGCCTTGACCTCCTCAGGTTGTGTATAAAGGGCGTGTTTCTCATCTACCGACAAATCATCCTCCACACCACTCAACACACCTAGTTCTGCCTCCACAACCACACCTTTTTCATGGGCTTTAACCACAATTGCCTTCGTCCTTTTTACATTTTCCTCAAAGGGGTCGTGAGAAGCATCGATCATTACCGAAGTAAAATTCCCGGATGCGATGGCATCCAGTACGTGCTCCTCATTGCCATGATCAATATGTGTGGCAAAGATAGCCTTGGGGTATATTTTGGCTGCAGCTTGTATCATTCCCATCAGCATGGTGCGGTGGGCATAATTCCTTGCCACCGGCGTCATTTGTATGATGAATGGACTATTTGCCTTTTCTGCTGCACTAAATAAAGCATGGATTTGCTCCATGGACCAAACGTTTACTGCGGCTATCGCAAACTTCCCATAACATTTATCAAATAGCGTTTTAGTAGATACAAGCATAATTTTGGTATGAATGAATTTTCCGGTTCAATTCGTTTAGAAAATTAGCTTTTTTTTGAGGATAAGAAAAATAACTCTATGCAAACCTTTGCATAAATATTTGAAAATGGGAACTCTACCATTCCCTCGAAAGTGGGAATCTCCTACAGCACGAAAATTTGTAAATAAAAAACTCAATGTTGAAGCAGATTCTGCAGACTAAAGTGAACTAATCAACAACTTCAATTACCAAATTAGAAGTTAAAGTTGACGTTGCACTGCCTCTTACGCTTCCTGTAACGGGCATGGTATTTTCGGGCATTGAGCTCGTCGAGATAGCAATATGTGAATGACTCGTCATTATTCCGTTGCTCGGATCAAAGCCTATCCAGCCTGCTCCTGGAAGAAATACCTCCACCCAAGCATGCAATTCAAATTCAGGGTTTTCTATCAAAATGAAATAATAACCGCTAACAAACCTAGAGGCTATTCCAAAGTGTCTCAAAAGTTGAATTTGCATCCACGACAAATCTCGACAAGAAGCTCTTTTTAATTCGAATGTTTTGTCTGCTTCAAAAGGAACCCCCTCAAGTCGTGATTCAACTACAAAATCTGTATGAATTTGGTCGGTGAGGTTGGTAATAAATTCGACTGTGTTAAAGTTTGATTTTTTTAATATCCCATCGCCATATTCAATTAGATCAGAAGATATTTTACCAATTCTTAATGCCGCTTGCAATACATTCTTTAATGGTTCAGCATACGTAAAAGGCACTTTAAAAAAATCAGAAGGATATAAAATGAAATTGAAAGGGTTGTGCTCATGAGCCAAAACAATTGCTTCTGATTTAATCACTAGCGTTTTGTGCAATCCTTCAAACCAACAAATATGAATCAGGTTATTTTCAGCGTCACTCTGCTCTGTCAAACCTGCAGGCAATATGGATAATTTCAGATTATAAGAAAGCAACTCAGCATAAGGCGTAATCTTAGGTTTAAACCTTAAATAATGAGGCTCGAGAAAAACGTCAATACTATATGTATATTCCGTTTCATGAATAATTTTATATTTCATACATATTTTTCTAACTTATCTATTCTTCGATTTGTAAGATGTTATTTGAGCCATTGAGTTCCAATTTATCCATCCAGCCTTCAGGCAGGTTATGAATTGATTCGCTCAATACAGTATTCCAAAGTTTTGAAATCTTTTGCAGCTCTTCCTTTTTGTACCGCTTTTCTACGATATTAAAAGAGTCCTTTGTATAGTAAACAACATCAATTGGGTAGTCCACGTCATTGGCACTAATCCGGGTAGCGTCAAAAGAAAGAAATCCAGCTTTCAAGGCAAATTTCATTGATGAATCATATTTGATAATTCTGTCCAAAACAGGTTTCCCGTAACCATTATTGCCTATAATAATAAAAGGCGATCCTTCTGAGACCTCTACCCAATTGCCTTCAGGATATAAAAGATAGATTTTATGTTCGTCATCATCCTGTAACTGTCCTCCAACGATAGCATTTAAATTAAAGCTAAGCCCTGCCTCTTTCAGCGACGTTTTGTCCTCATTCGCGGCCCTTTTTACCTGATCTGAAAAAGCATTGACGGCTTTATATAGTTTATTGAAAGACTCGTCATCTTCTTCGATGATCTCTTTGAAATATGTAATCGCTTTGTCCCTGACAGATCGCAAACCCGATGTCATTATAAAGAAAGAATGCCTCTTTTTATTTACCGTGAATACTTTCTTGGCTTGCGTGGTTTCATTACCGGAAGTAATGCGCGTGTCCGAAATCCCAACAATCCCAGACTTCACCTTTATACCTAAACAATATGTCATTATATGATTTTTACAATTTGGTTAATTACGATTCATGATATTTTCAATAGAAAAAAAAGTTTCAAAAATGGCTACTGATACTTCGTTCAGTTTTTTCTGAAAATTGTCTAAATATTCATGCAATCCATTGCTGAAAATGTCGTTAATATCAGCATACTCAAGTTGGGATTTTAGCATACCTAAACGTCTTTCTGCACTATTTGTATGTCCCTCGGCATGACCAGTGATTGCCTGAAGAGATTGCTCTGCCTGCAAGAGACACCTTAACATTGATCGAGGAAAATCAGTATCCAAAATCAGAAACTGTGTGATATTTGATGAATTGAGTTTACCATATTTTTTGCGGTACATATCATAAGCACTTACAGATTTTAACAAGGCCGCCCATTGCATTAAATCCAATGGAGATCCGACCGATTCTTGTGTAGGTAAAAGGATATGATACTTCACATCCAGTACCCTGGATGTTTTATCAGACCGCTCGATCAATTGTCCAATTTTTCCAAAATGCCATCCATCCGTTCTTGAGATTGTTGCATCAAAAATACCATACAGCAATTGGCAGCCCTTCTTTACTTCAGTAAAAAAATTACGCGGATCTTTGCTCTGCCAGCGTTTCTTTTCCACTCCGGATTTCACCAGATAATACAGGTAATTTACTTGCTCCCAAACTTCCTTGGTTATTTCCGGCCTGATTGCACGGGCATTTTCCCTTGCATTGACAATGCAGCTATATATCGAGTTTGGATTGTTTTTATCGAAACCAAGAAAATAGATTACCTTCTTTTTTTCTGCCGTTTTGTGTAAGCTCTCAAACAAGTCCCAGTCTCCTGTGGCGACAACCACAGGCTTCCATTGTTCAGATGCATCGGGGGGCATTTCTAAGGACAAATTAAAATTTACATCCATAAACCGAGCATAATTCTCTGCTCGCTCAATGTATCTGTTCATCCAATATATAGTATCTGCGACTCTGCTTAGCATAATCTATTCTTTTAAATTATTATCTAAAACCCATGTGTCCTTACTCCCACCACCTTGAGAGGAATTGACCACCAATGATCCTTTCTTTAGCGCAACGCGTGTCAGCGCGCCGGGAATTATTTTTATTTCTTTCCCATACAAAACATAAGGTCTCAAATCAACATGCCTACCTTCGATAGAACCTTCAGTCAAAGTGGGTACCCTGGAAAGGTTAATGACGGGTTGTGCTATGTATTTTCTAGGGTTATGCTTTATTTTTGCTACAAATTCAGCCTGCTCTTTTTTTGTGGATTTAGGGCCGATGAGCATTCCATAACCTCCCGAAGCATCAGTTTGTTTGATGACGAGATTGTGTATATTTTCAATTACATATTTGCAATCTTTTTCTTCAGCACAAATATAGGTTTGCACATTTGGTAGCAAAATATCCTCGCCTAGATAGTATTTAATTATCCTTGGAATATATGCATACACGGCTTTATCATCTGCTACACCTGTGCCGGGTGCATTTACAAGAACGACATTGTGTTTTTGGTAAGCCCTAAACAATCCAGGCGTACCAAGGAGCGATCCTTTGTTGAATACTTCCGGGTCAATAAAATCATCATCTACTCTTCGATAGATCACATCAACGCGCTGTAGCCCTTTTGTGGTTGTCATATAAACAAAATCGTCTTTCACCACTAGATCCCTTCCCTCGACCAACTCGGCACCCATTTGCTGCGCCAAATAAGCATGCTCAAAATATGCCGAATTATATGTGCCAGGGGATAAAACTGCTATTGATGCAGGGGTAACCGGGGTAAGTGACTCAAGCATGTCCCTTAAATAATGTGAATAATTATATATAGGTCTAACCTGCAATTTTTCAAATAGTTCGGGAAATGTCCGCTTGAGAATTTCTCTATTTTCAAGCATATAAGATACTCCTGAAGGACATCTTAAATTATCTTCCAAAACGAAATATTTTCCATCCCCTCCTCGTATCAGGTCAGTTCCTGTAATGTGGCTCCAAATGTTTTCCGGTGGTTTCAATCCAATGCATTGTTTGAGATAGGTTTCACTGGAAAGGATCATCTCTTTTGGAATGATTTTATCTTTTAAAACCTTTTGATCGTTGTATAAATCATCAATAAACATATTGAGTGCCCGTATCCGTTGGGTCAACCCTCTTTCCAAAAAGTCCCAATCTTCACCACTAATGATTCTCGGTATTATATCTAAATGTAAAATCCGCTCAATACCTTGATTATCGCTATAAACATTAAATGTCATTCCCAACGACAGCTGAGCCCGATCAGTGGAGTGTTGTAGAAAGTTAAGCTTCTTCCAATTTATTTTTTCCAACCTATCCTTGAAAAGCGAATAGTGATCGCGCACTTTTTTATCACCATCAAACATTTCGTCAAAAAATCCGGTCGTTTCGTAACTGTCAAAATTTATTTTCTGCATTGCGATATGAGTTAATTCTTGTTATCTAAATCCCTTTTTATAACAGATTGAGGAAGGGTCTTTAATTTTACGTCTCTTATTATACTTAAATTTGAAGTGAATCCCTTGAAATAATTCATTTATTGTATAGGTGTGCCCATTATTAGGTTTACCAAGTTTAAACTCTCCTGACCTCCACTAAACAATGCCCAAAGCCGTCCCTAATACCGTTGCCAATCCAAGAAAGCTTAGAAATCCCACGATGTCTGTGACTGTTGTCAATACAATTGAAGATGATTGTGCTGGATCCTGACCAATAGATTTTAGGAATATTGGTATGACAGCCCCCGAAAACCCTGCAATAATCATTGAAAAAACCATGGATGTACCGATAACTATCGCCAAGCCATAGGAAGAAGCCCAGAAATAAACAATTATGGAAGTAGTTAGAGATACTGCTATCCCATTTATTAAGCCTACTGCTGCTTCTTTACGCGCTACTCGTAGCCATTGGGAGGTACGGATCTCGCGTAGAGCAAGACCACGTATGGTCACAGCTAAGGCCTGTGAACCGGTATTTCCGGATTGCCCTGCAACTACTGGTAAAAAAACTGCCAGTACAGTAATCCTAGCAATGGTGTCTTCAAAAATCCCAACTATAGAGGCTGCTAAAAATGCAGTAGCCAAGTTTACTTCCAACCATGGCAATCGCTTTCGGACAGCGAAACTTATTTTGGAAAGTGCCCTTTCCTCACGTCCCGCACCAAATATGGCCAAAGCATCTTCTGTGGCATCTTGTCGAGCGGCTTTGATTAAGGCATCGTGCCGGATAATTCCCAGCATTTTATTATCTAGATCCACCACCGGAAGACTGACCAATTTGCCATCTTTGAGCAAATCTACAACTTCATCTTCAGGAGACATCACATGGATACTTGCTGGCTTTTCCATCAGGTTTTTCAGGACTTCATCAGGAAGGGATATTGCTACATCCTGAAGTGGCACTTTGCCCAATAGTCTCTCCGTTTGATCAACAACATAAATATTAAAAATCCTTCTGTCCTTTTGTATTCTGAGCTTATCCAGTACTTCTGCAACAGTATTGGTAGGATTGAATGTGACTATCCGCGTGTCCATCAAAAAACCTGCTGACTCCGGCGGGTATGTCATGAGTTCCTTAATTTCTTTTGATAACCCATCCGGCAATAGCGAAAGCCTTTGGGCAGCAACTTTTTCTTCAATTCTCGACATCAAAAAAGCCCCTGTGTATGGATCAATTTTAGGAAATAATTCTAAAAAGAATGAGTTATCCATTACGGCCAACACTTGGGAAGAATCATCGCTATTTAATCGAAGGAGGATTTCCTTTGCAGAATCCAGAGGTAGCTTCTGTAAATACTCAATAATCTCGCTAGTGGTAATCGAATTAAAAATTTCTGCCGCTTCTCCAGGAAAGCGGTATAAAAAATTGTCTATCAGGTTTTGCTTGATTTCTGGGCTTTTCATGATCGCGTTGGTTTAGGTTTTAAATCTTGGAGATTGTACCGGCACTGCGAAAAAGACCGGAAAGGCCGATTTGATAAAGGTCCCCCAAGGCAGACCCGGCCTTAATCGCCGGATGATCATGGGTATTTTTTCCTGAGCTAATACTGGATAATTTTTCTTTTGTCACTACACCTAAAAATGCTTCGTTTGCATCAACAACCGGCAATTGAAGGAAAGACTCATCATAATCCCACCGCTCAATAAGGGACGAAATATTGATGTCAGCCCTAATTTTGGGAAGATTAATATTCATTGCGGAACGAATAGAAGTATTTGCATCCATTATAATAAGATCCTTTAGTTCAATGAAACCAGCCAATGATTGATCTTGGGACAGGACAAATACTCTTGAGTGCAAATCTGGGTTGTCTTTTTTAATTTTTTCCAATCCCTGGCTTATATTCTGGTTTTCCCTTAATGTAAAAACAATTGGATTGATATGGGCACCTACAGAATCTTTAGGGTATTTCAAGATACTTTGTAAAAGTTTTGAGTTCTGGAGCGGAAGTCCATCCAGTATTAAATTACAAAAAACTGTGTCCATCTGTCTGAGTAAAAGTTCGGACGTAGACAATGGTATTTTTTCCATAATTTGAATGGCCACCTCAATATCGATTTTCTCAAGGCTCCGTGCGGCCTTAAAACGATCCATTTGACTTAAAAGCAATATTGATAATTCAATTGGGAGCGATTCGATTAAATCTGCGATTTCCTCATCTTTTAGGTTTTCAATAAAATGTAGAACCTCCCCGGTATGGTCTTGTACAAATTTTGATATTATTTTTTCATCGGTGTTCATTGAGCTAGCTTTTCTTGATCAATATAGTTTTTTCTTCAGTGAAGTCTTTAGAAGGAATCGTCACCAACCCCGACTTAGTTTCCAATAAGACATTCGTCGCAGTAATTTTAATTATCAAACCTTCTATTTCACCTATTTGTACCGTATTGCCTACATGATATGTTTTTTGGACATAATATGACCCTAAAATATTGCTGACCGACGTTTTGGCGCCAAGCCCAAAAGCCAACGCTGCCCCAAACAACAGGATCCCAAGAATAATAGAAATGAGGTTGGTGAGGAAGGCTATGTCTATACCGATTTGATCGACAGCAATGATCACACTTATCACCAGTATTGTGTATTTCATGATATTGCCGAGATATTTCCCGTTGGAAATTGTGGCTCGCACTGCTGCCGAGACAATTAGGTTGCTAGTCAATTCACCTATTATAAAACCAGCAAACACGATGACCACCGATGCCAGGATATTGGGCAGATATAGGACTAACCCCTCGAACCATCTAGTCAGGATCGTCAAACCCAAGATTTGGGCAACTAGGGCAAGGAAGAATATGAGAATGATCCAGAAAAAAGTTTTTGAGATGAAAATGGCAGAACTCTGTAGGTTAACGGATAAAAAATTGTTCTTTAATTTTTCATTGATAGTGCGGTGTAGATAAAGTATAAATTGCCTAATCAACTTTTGGGCTACTTTAGCCAGAATCAGCCCAATAAAAAAAATTGCTATGGCAAAAAGCAAATTTGGGATCAGACGAATTGTCTCTATAATCAGGGTATCATATAACAGATTGATTTCTTTAAGTATAGATTCCATAGTAAATTAATAATTGATTTTAACGCTTGTTTTATAGGAACCGCTAGAACTGGTCATTCAGTAAGTTAAGCTAATTCGGTAAGTTAAGCTAATCCTCTATTATTATTATTATCAAGTCGAAATTGACAAAAGGAGTTGGTTTCAATGACTGTAGAACTCATCGAAAAGTAAAATTGTGTGCCAAGAGCGCCAAGGTGTTTAGGTACTTTCATAATTGTGGAAAGCCGCTTTTGATTTGGATGTCCCATCAAATAAATCGTGAGAAATACCCCTAAAAATTATTGATTGTTTTGTGGTTCTCAATAAATCTGCACTACCTTTTGATCATTTATCTTTTAGAAGATTTCGCATTTATTTTTTTATAGCAACTTCTTAGAAGATTCCCTTACAATCAATTCCGGTTTTAACATTTCGTCACGGAACGATTCCTTTTGACTTTTATCAGTAAGCTTGCTCAATAGAATTCTGGCAGAAAGCAGCCCCATGTCGTACACCGGCTGCCAAACAGAGGTGAGCGGTGGAATGAAATAGGAAGAATGTGGCTCATCATCAAAACCAACTACGGATATCTGATTTGGGATTTGGATTCCGGCTCCCTTAAGTACGTACATGGCACCAATGGCGATGCCATCGTTAAAAGCAAACACAGCATCGGGAAGTTCAGCCATTTCCAGCATTTGTTTAGCTGCCTTAACACCATGCTCTGGAGTAAATCCACTAACTTTGAAAATAAGCTTTTCATCCATGGAAATTTGATGCTTTTTCAGGGCATCTAGATAGCCATTGAGCCGGTGCATGGATATTGACAGGTTTGGGGGGGCCGAAATATGTGCGATCCTCCGGCAGCCTGTTCTGATCAAATATTCCACAGCTTGAAAAGCTCCGTCGTAGTCATCAACCAAGACTTTATCGGCACTGAAACCAGGGCAGTCACGATCAAATAAGACAATGGGAATGCCGTCATTTATTAATTTATTGAAATGTCCCGAGCTCTTTGTTTTGGAAGTTGGAGAAATCAGCAAACCATCCACCCGGATTTTTGCCATGGCCTCCAAAATGCTTTTTTCCTTTTTAAAAGATTCCTCAGATTGGCTGATGATCAAATGGTAACCTGTGTTGCTGAAAAGGTCCTGAATTCCATGAATCACACTTGAAAAATAGTAGCTGGTGATCTCAGGCACGATGATCCCGATGGTATTGGTTTTTTTGTTTAATAAATTCAAGGCCAGCATGTTCGGCTGATAGTTCAGCTTTTTGGCTAGTTGAATCACCTTGGTTTTAGTGTTTTTGCTAATGGCCGGGTGATCGTGCAGCGCACGCGAAACCGTGGAGATAGAAATATTCAGTTGACGGGCAATATCCGATAATGTAGCCGGCGACTTATACATGGGCTGGAATCTTCAAAAGCCTGTCAAAATCCATGAATTTTGCATTTACGGATTTTCTGGCTGTATTTCAAAATCACTTTTCACAGCAAATAAATTCTGAATCCTGTTAACCTCAAAAAGCACCATTTGCTCCCGAGACTTGATGTACCCAAGCATCATTTTATCATCTGACAATAATGGAAAGAAGTCGATCGTTATGGAATTTTTTGGGTTTATATCGTCAATCGACATGGTTACCGTCTTTGGGGTTTGTAACAGGCTGTCGTATTTGTCATTCTGACCTTTATCCAAAAATCGGTCCACCTGAAATGCAGCAAACTCATCGATGTAGGCCATCATTTTGGTTGTATCCAGATTTGCTACACCCTCAACCTGTAAAAAATTAAATTCAAATTTGATATCTAAATTATACTGGGGATACTCGGCATAGTCGATTTTCAGTTCTTTCAGCGAACGCCAATTGGTGCTGAGGATTGTCCTGTCACGCCAGTCGTTGGTTGGAATTTCAAATATCCCAGCCACATAACTCTCGTACCCTGGAATATTCACAATCATTGGTTCGTTCGTTTCAGGATCCATCATATAACTGACGGTCTTAGTCTCATTGCCTGAAGCAAGGAAGGAAAGCATGGTTTTTCCATGACTGGAAATTTCTATCGCATGGCCATTTTTTTGGATATAATCAGCGACCTCTCCTGCTTGGGTCTTGGCTACTTTTCTGGTTACCTGCACATCGTGTGCAATAGAAAGCAACACACGCACGATATTTTGCTCAGCGACATAGGTATCGTTCAGCATCCATTTCCCGTTAGTTTTTGTCAGTTCGATTTCCAGGTTTTTAGCCTTGATAGAAATACCATCGACTGCGGCAGTGTCTTGCAAGGTAAAAATGCCCTTATTTTCCATGGTATTGATGCCGGAAGTTTTAGTGAAACCAAGGATGAGCGAGGTCAACACCAATACGCCAAGAATGACCAATAGGGCAATATTTTTGGATTTTTGGTTCATGATTTGAAGCTGGCGTATTTTCTTTTTCGTATAAAATATTTGGCTATTCCAAACATCAAAATGAGCAAGATTGGCAGCAGGAGATTGACCAGTTGCCAAGTCAGTTTTTGCGAAGCAATCTTCACTTTGTCCAACGGCCTGATTTTGATTTCCTTGGAACGTGTATTGATGATTCCGTCTTCCTCGATCAGATAGGTCATGGTGTTGAGGAGAAAATCCGCATTGGCAAATCGCGTTTCAGTAAATTGATCAAAGCCGAGTTCCATTGGCTGTCCGGTTTTGGGGTTAATATCATTTCTGGCAATATCCCCATCGGCTACAATCAAAATTTTTGATGGATTTCCATCCGGAATGAATGTCGACTTGTCGGCATTATTAGGCAGGAAGCGGTTTTTGTACAATGAAGTGAAATTACCTTCATAAATCCATGCTGTCACTTGGGAGCCTGAATTGAAGAACTCAGGCTTCATTTCCTTTTGCAGCTCGGTGATGCTCACACGCACCGGGGAACTCAGCACTTTAGAATATTGCGACGTATTCATCAATGGAATTTTGGTGATATTGTCTGCTTTAACTGTATCGATGGTGCTGATAAATTTCGTGACAACGGCATCCATATTCCTAACCGTTGGATGTTTTGAAAATTCATTGATGATGGGAAAAAACGGCCACGGCAGCAATCTGACTTGCGGCTTATCGCCCATATTGCCCACGACCACGGGGTAGGGCGCGGCGTTCATATCAAGAATAAGTTCCTGATTGATCCTAAACCCATATTTGAAAAACATGTCTTCGAGGTTTGTAGAATAAGGCAGCGCCAAATTGTCTTCACTGCTGGCACTATCCATGTTTACGCTCAAGGCATCAATCAAAAACATGGCTTTACCACCTCGCATGACAAACTGATCGATTTTGTATTTGTCAGCTTCACTAAATACATCCCGAGGCTTGGCCAGAATAATCGCATCGAAGCCGAGCAAGTTTGGCCTTGCCCTAAGATCGACATGGAAGACCTTGTATTTTTGCATCAGCTCCCTGGTCAGCCCGGCAGTCTGTAAAGTATCCAATTCTCCATGGCCTTGAAGTATCGCAATGCGCTTTGTCTTTTGGCTGATCAATGATTTGATGGTATTAGAAAGTTCATATTCCACGCCTTCGATGGATTGATTGAGTTGCTCCTGAGGTGAAGACGCTTTGCTACCTTTCAGGAAAGTCACTCCTAATTCTTTGTTGCCGTAACTGAGGATCGCCCCCGGAAACACTAGAGTCTGAGATCGCTTCCCATCCACATTGTCATAAAGGTTTGTGGCCTGAATTCCCTTTTGAATTAAAGACTGATAAAATTCATTTTTGGCCTTTTCGCTCTTGGCGGTTGATGGGTTAATGAACCTAAATTGCAAATTGCTGCCAGCATATATCTTAAATTCGTCAAGCGTTTCCTGAACGCTTTTCTGTAGTCGCTTGACCCCTGCTGGCAAGTCGCCCTCAAGGTAAACATCCACATACACCACGTCTTCCAGGTTTTGTAATATGTTTTTCGATGCATCGGAAATCGTGTATCGGTTTTCTTCAGTCAAATCAAATCGGTAGAAAACCCGCGCAGAAAGCTGATTGGCCACGATGATTACAAGTATTCCTATAAAGAAATAGAGGATCGATTCCAGCTTTTTTGAATCCAATTTTACCATTTTCTACTTCTTAAAATAAGATTTGTCAGCAAAAGCATGGCCGCTATCACACTCAAAAAGTAAATGAGATCGCGCGTATCTATCAGCCCTTTGCTCATGGAATTATAATGGTATAATATACCAAATTGGTCGATAATATCGGATATGCCAGATAGGGCTCCAATGGTAGAAATGGCATTGAAACCAAAATACAAAAAGAAACAAAGGAAGACAGCAATGATGAAAGCCGTTACCTGATTTTCTGTAAAGGAAGACGAAAAAATACCAATAGATGTAAAAACCGCTCCAAGCAAAAACAAACCAAAATATGATCCTATCACACCAGCTGTGTCGATATTACCCGCTGGATTACCGAGATAGCTGATCGTGAAATAATAAAGCAAGGTTGGGAGAATCGAGAAAGCCACCAAAAAAACTCCAGCAAGATATTTCCCCATCAAAATGTCGATGTCGCGCAATGGTTTTGTCAGCAACACTTCCATGGTTCCGCCACGCTTTTCTTCGCTGAACATCCGCATGGTAATGGCTGGGATCAAAAACATAAAGATGTATGGGCACAGCGAAAAGAACGATCCCATATCTGCAAAGCCATAATCCAAAATGCTGGTTTCGGGAAATACCCACAATAGCAGCCCAATGCCCGTCAGAAATACCGAAATGATAATATAGGCGATGAGCGAATTGAGGAAAACGTTGATTTCTTTGAATAGGATTTGGATCATTTGACAGTTAGCTCTTTGTTAATTGTCGGAATACATCTTCCATAGAATTGGCCTCCTGGTTCATCCCCACAAGAGTTAAGCCGTTATCTGTGGCAAATTTAAAAATTGCCGGACGAACATCCACTTCCGATTCTGCCTCTGCCAGAATGATTTGGTCTTTTTGTTTTACCGAAACCACACCATGGATTTTCAATAGTTTTTCGGGGTCAATCTTCTCCTTGAATTCTATGGAAATGACTATGGTCTCCTTTTGGATATTTTTCAAAGTGTCCGGCACGTCGTCTGCTACCATGTTGCCATTGTTGATGATCAGCACCCTGCTGCAAAGTGCTTGCACTTCTTGCATGATATGAGTAGAAAAGATTACTGTTTTGTCTTTGCTCACTCGCCGGATCAACTCCCTGATTTCAATGATTTGGTTGGGGTCAAGACCTGTGGTCGGTTCGTCGAGGATCAAAACTTCTGGATCGTGCAACAAAGCCTGAGCCAGTCCTACGCGCTGGCGATATCCTTTCGACAAAGCTCCAATCAATTTGTTTTGCTCTTTTGTCAGCCCGCACATTTCGATCATTTCCGGCACTCTTTCGCGCAAGAACCTTTTGGAAGAAATATGTAACGACCCCACAAAATAGAGGTATTCATGCACATACATGTCCAAATACAGTGGATTGTGCTCCGGGAGGTAGCCAATATTTTGCCTTGAACGAATGGCATTTTGTACTACATCAAATCCACACACTTTCACTTCACCATCTGTCGGAGGGATATAACTCGTAATGATTTTCATCGTCGTGGATTTGCCGGCACCGTTAGGCCCGAGAAAGCCGATGATTTCCCCCTTTTGCGCCGAAAATGAAATATCATTGACCGCGATTTGGGTGTCGAAAACCTTAGTTAAATTTTTTACCTCAATGGACATTCTTTCAATTTCGTTCTTTCAGGCCAATAGTATTTTTGTTTTTTATAGGCCTGATGATTTACAAGGCCGAAATTAAAAATAACCGCGCAATAAAACGAAATGGGCTGGCCTTATTTTGAATTTATCGGAATCCATATTTCTTCCTCCGAGTTTGGATCATCATTTTTGGGACAAGGGTCATAATCTTAAAATCCATGGATTTTAAGGACTTTCAAATGAAAGTTGGGCTAATCTGTATTGTTATGCATTCTTGTCTTTTATTTTCTATAGTTAGAACTTATAGCTATAGCCAAAACGAATGACCTGTGTTTCGTAATAATCGGCGCTGGTATAGCTGAAATTGTTGCCGTTGATTTCCTTTCTGATCACCATTGTATTTAAGAGGTCTGTGGCATTGAGGAACAACTCGCCATTTCCTTTTTGGATTGTTTTCTTAACCCCGGCATCAAGGGAAAACCTCGAATCAATCGTTCCCTGGGGAATAATGTCAGGCGCAAGATAGATCGCTGTTAGTTGCGCTTCCATGTTTTTACCAAACTTGAAGTTTGTATTCAACTTAACATTACCAGAATAAATCGCCTGTTCCTCTACTGTAAAGGTATTGTCCACAGGGTACTTATTCTCTACAGTGAAAGCATCTATTTGATTATAATAGCCATTCAAGTTTAGGTTCACATTGATCTTGTCTGACAGATCTTGAGAAAGCACAATTTCAACCCCTGTGTTATAGCTCTTTCCTGCATTTTGCGAAATATTATAGATCAGATTGGTCGTGTCTACCGTGACGGCCACACGTGTGATCGTTCCATCTAAAATTCTGTGATAAGCAGCTCCATAAAAATCCCCTTTGCCCCAAACGTGCTTATAACCCAATTCAAAGCTGTTGGTAAACTGGGGCTGCAATGCAGGATTGCCCACTTTAATGATTTCGGCATCATCATATTTAGGAAAAATACGAATGTCCACTTCATCAGGCCTATCTACTCTGCGGTTGTAAAAGGCAGACAGCCTGTTCCGCTCATTCAATTTGTAGGTAATGCGCGCGTTGGGAAAGGGTTGTAAATAATTGTAGCCATCACTTTGATAGGTATTATGATTCACATCTACGTCATACGTCACCTCAACGTATTCTACTCTTAGCCCAATCTCGGCCTCCAGCTTTTTCACTTCATAGGTATAGTTTCCATACAAGGCTGGAATGGTCTCCTTGTAAGTGGCCCTACCGTCTGCAGCAGTATCGAGTATAGAGTTTGTCTCTGAAGGATTGAACTTCATATCTGTGGGAATAGTCCTTCTCCGGAATTTTATGCCTGTTTCCAAAAGCCCGTGTTTCATGGGTTTTGTATAGTCCAAAGTAAAATCTGCTACTTTCTGGTCTGCAATGAGAAAGAAAGATTCTTGAGTTGTGAAATCAGGAAGTGTATTATCGAAAAAGTATTTTTCATCTTCCCTGTCAAATGTATAATTGAAGCCAATGTTCAGCTTATGACCTGGTTGTTGATACTTGTGCTCGTAAGCCAAAGAGGCCATTGCCGCAGTAAGCACCTCATCTTCCAAAAATTGCCACAGCCTAAGGCTTTCGCCTGTACTACCGTTAAAAAATGGTTGGTCTCCGTAGTCCTTAATAGATTCCTGACTGAACATGCCCGAAACCGTCAACGTGTTATTATCATCTATAAACCAATCCAAACCCACTGTTGAATTAAAAAAGTTGGTGTCTCTGTTCCTTTTTAATTGCTGATCGATCACTGTGCCATCATCATAAGTCCTGGTCACAAATTCATTTTTGTTCAGCGTTTCGGTATATAAGTTGTCTGCTTGCAGGAAAAGGTTGACCTTCTTTTTTCTATAATTCAATGAGACCGAAGGGTTGATTTTGGGAGTTGCCTGGTACTGAGGACGAATACCCGGTAGGTTTTCTTGTCGTACCCACAAGGCCCCAAGCCCTGCAGAAAGCCCTATTTTTCCATTAAAGCCATGTTGCTCTTCCTTTTTTAGAATGATGTTGATGATCCCGGCATTTCCATTGGCATCATATTTAGCAGAGGGATTGTTGATGATTTCAATTTTCTCTACTGCAGATGACGGAATATTGTCCAAACCCCTTTGGTTTCCAAAACCCGTGATGGCTGTTTGTTTGCCATCAATCAGCACCATCACCTGATCATTGCCGCGAAGTTGCACCTTCCCATTCTGCGTAGTGATGCCCGGAAGGTTGTTCATGGATTGCAGCACACTTCCTCCGCTTTGACTTACATTGTCATCTACAGCATACGTTTTTTTGTCCAGTGCCCCTGAGATGGCATCTTGCTCACCAGTTACCACAACTTCATTCAGTTGTTGCACGCTTTCTTGCAGCAATATGGATCCGATATCAATGAATTCTGAGTTGGAGCCAACAAAGAGTGGGGCAGCATATTTTGTATAGCCAATATTGGTTATCTCAATCAGATAATCCCCCGGCGCAATGTCTGCCATGGTAAATAGGCCCTTGTCATTAGAGATTGTCCCTGCAACAAAAGATGAATCATCAGACTTTTTCAGCACCACATTCACAAAAGGCAAGGCCGCTTCTGAAATCTTATCTTTGATGGTGCCTGATACGCTAATTGCCGATTTCTGTGCCATCAGCCCCAAAGGCAATAGCATTGTCAATAAAAATATGATCAGATTAATTTTCGTCATTTTCTTCGCTTCCCTTTTCCTTGGTTAATTTCCCTTTAGCATCAATTACAACTTCAAATGCTTCTTCGCCCACTTCAATTTCAAATTCGTAGGACCTGCCCGCAGCTGTTTCAGCGATCTCCGCTTTTTCGATTTCATAATCCTCGAAATTTTGGTTGAGCATTAAGCGGATGTCAGCCGGTATTTCAGATTCCTTGATTTCATATTCAGTTTCATTCCAGACACCTTCAATAATGAAATTGGCTGAATATTCAATACCATTCATTTTAAATTCAGCTTCCCATTCCGTTTCGTTTTCCTTGTCCCATTTTACATTTTTGGCGTTTGGAAATTTTTCATTGAATGTGGAAAGTGCCTTTTCCGGAACCAGTTCACTGTTTGACTTCTGTACACATAATTGCATGCTAAACGCAATCGAAAGCATAGTGATGAACAATAAATTTTTCATGATTGAAAGACTTTTAAAGTTTGTACCTGGCAAACATCCGTCATGAATTAGAAGAAATTTAGAATTTTCAGGAGGAATTATTTGTTTTAGTTTCTTTTTGTTTCATTAGCTGGAAATGAACAATTAAGATAAGAATTGACAAAAGACAAAAGGATACAATAGAGGCAGGTAAAGTACCAAGATCTAATCCTCCTTTGCTATTTGGTTTGGTTAAAAAATCTCCAAATGTTGCGCCAAATGGTCGCGTAAAAATAAAAGCAAGCCAAAACAAAAGTATTTCATTTATTTGGCTTACATAATGTAAAAGAATTACAAGAATGATTACCCCTGAAGTAATAAAGGCCCCCTCTAGATAACTCAATCCAACAACGTCACTTAAATAATCACCAAAAGCTGTCCCCAAACTATTTGAAAACAAAATGGCAATCCAGTAATAAATTTCCTTGCTGCGATCATCAATTGGAAATACTTTCAAATTTTTAAACTTTCTAAACCATAGAGTAAGTGTACCACCAAGACAACCTAATAGAAGGATACTACCGCCAGTATACCCTATATGAAGACTCCTGTCAATAAAATCGGAAATTTCTGTCCCCAAGGTTGTTGTAGCAATTATAACCAACCAATAAATTACCGGGATATATTTTTTGATCCGCACCTGAATTATTAAAACAACCACAAACGATACAGCGGTGATTCCCAAACTAACCGCATATCCATAATTCAATGTCATGGAAATAAAGTCACCAAAGGTCTCTCCCAAAGTGGTGGCAATAATTTTCATTAGCCAAAAAAGAAGGGTTATCTGAGCTACTTTATTGAATTTTTCCATTGGATTTTTGGTAATTATATCAATCGAATTGGAAGAAATTTAGAATGTCACAGAAAAGGAATGAAACTTATTTTCAAAATGGTAGTCAATTTGCCAGCCGTATTTGTTGACAATTTCCTTAATGATCGCAAGCCCTAATCCGCTACTGACTTTATCTTCAGATGTTGTGGAAAACCTTTCAAATAGGTGCTTCTCATTTAATGCCAGCTTGCCAGAATTGAGTATAATAATTGATTTGTTTTCACTCTTGATTATCATCTTACCCCCGGCAAATGTATGTCGGATAGCATTTGAGAATAAATTGTGGATAAGCGTCTCTACTAAAAAGGGATTGGCATTAATTAAAAAAGTGTCCTGAATACCCGTATTATTTACAGAAAGTTTCTTGTCAACAATATAATCCTCAAAAAGAGTCAACGTAGACTCCATAAATTCCCGGATGTTCAATTCTTGCTTTTCATTATATTGGTGATTCTCAACTTTGGCTAAGACAAGCAGGTTTTTATTAATTCTTGAAAGACGTGATAGTGGTGCTTCTATATCATCCAGTAAACCTGAAATTTCCGGGGAGATATCTTTTTGCTGAAGTAATAGGTCAAGTTTGGATTTAAGCAAAGCAAGGGGAGTTTGCAATTCATGTGACGCATTTTCGATAAAGGATTTTTGCCGTTGAAATGTATCCACATTGTTGCTCACCAGCTGCTCAAGTGACTGGTTTAGTTCCTGGAATTCGTAAATATCAGTTGTAGGTAAAGTGAGCGCATGGTCTTTGGAAAGCTCAAAGGATTGAAGCTCACGAAGCGTTTGATAAAATGGCCTCCAGCTGCTTGCTGCTATTTTGCGATTCAGCAAGATAAAGCCAACAATAAGTATTACAAAAAAGAGTAGTGTCACCCCAGCAATAGCCAAAAAAGTTTCGTCCGATTCTTCTACGTTGGTTTCAATCGTGATTTGATAGAGTTGTCCCTTAATTTCCACGTAGGATTTCAACCCACGAAAACGGTCTTCTCCATCATCTGTATCGTATTCATTAGGCCTGATCACCTGATAGACGCTATCCTGAAGTGAATAAGGAGCAATTGCTTTTAGGATAGAAACACCAGGTTGTAGTTGGCCCCATATTTCATTTATGGTTTCAATATCTTCATGTGTGAAATTATTTGATTGAAGTTTTTTTTTGGTATGTTCAAGTGTCAGCCAATTTTGCTCGTCCAATTCACTGATCCAGATATAATCCACTACATAGAAGTACACAGGGACGCTAATCAATAAAATGATGAGTGCATACAAGGCAAATGCTCTTAGGGGCTTGGTTAGTAGCTTGGTCATTGTTCCCATTTATATCCTGTGCCGTAAATGGTTTTAATATAATCCCCATAGCCACTTTCCCTTAACTTTCTTTTTAGGTTTTTTACGTGGGCGTAGACAAAGTCATGATTGTCGAACATATCTGCAAAATCACCTGATAGATGCTCTGCCAAAGCACTTTTTGATAGTACCCGGTTTTTGTTTCCAATGAAAAACAACAGGAGTTCAAATTCCTTTTTTGTGAGGTTGACTCGAATATCGTTTACTGCTACAGTTTTAGCGCGGATGTCGATGGACAGTTCATGGTTTTTGATGACATTATTGCTATCGAATTGCCTCCTTCTAATGAGAGATTCAATTCTTGCAGCGAGTTCAGCCTGGTGAAAGGGCTTGGCGAGATAGTCATCTGCCCCTAATCTTAGGCCTTTGACCTTATCGTCAATAGAGTTTTTTGCCGATATGATGATCACGCCATCTTGCTTGTTTAGCCTTTTGAGTTCGTCCAGAATCGATAAACCATCCCCGCCCGGAAGCATCAAGTCTAGCAGGATACAATCATAATCGTAGGCATTGACTTTTTCCATCGCCATTGGATAATCAGAAGCCCATTCGCACAGGTACTGCTCGTTGGTTAGATATTTTGCCATATCCCGAGCCAATTCTGTTTCGTCTTCGATTATCAGGATTTTCATGGTTGCAAATAAATAAACTGATTTGGAAGAAATTTGGAATTAGTACTTTTAAGTGTGTAGCTATAATGGAATGACCGTGGTTTATTGATTTGGTCTGTTAAGTCCCTTTTACTCTTTCCCACCCCTATTGGTGTTTTTACCGTCAAGAACATGAATGCCCAAACAATGCCAGAAATAGGC
The DNA here is from genome assembly GCA_030426345.1 of Bacteroidia bacterium. Lineage (GTDB taxonomy): Bacteria > Bacteroidota > Bacteroidia > Cytophagales > Cyclobacteriaceae > JAAUQL01. The sequence goes on along the minus strand of JAUHYU010000003.1, from coordinate 72,123 downwards.
TTTTCCATCATAGCAAAATTGTTTTGATCCATAGATTGCCCGTTGGTATTGTCACCAACGAGTGCAAAGAAATAAATTCAGGACGGCGGCGATTTATAATGATGTATAAAATCAACTCGCACAATTCACACAATACCTGCTCTGGGGCATGAGCAGAATCCTACCGATGGGTATGGGTTTTTGGCAATTTATACAGATGCCAAAGCCTGGTTCGTCGATAGAGCTGAGCACGTAGTTAAGGTTTTTTAACTTCTCTTCGGCATGCAGCAGGGCTGTTTCTGCCACGCTTTTGTTATTGGTTGCATCCATCCATGAGACCCTGCCTGTGGTATTTTCAGGAGAGATGGGGCTCGTCATTTCGCGATAGTCTTCTACGGATTTGCTGGTTTTGTCTATTTCCTCAAGGATTTTTGCTTTTACTGCTTTCAAATCATGCTTTGTCATAAGCGCATTCACTTTTATTTTCAAACAACGCAAAATCAAAAGTGTTTGTTCCCGGGGCTGTAAAATACTGGATCGCGTCAAAGCAACTCCATAAATCCAATTCATGGAATTCTAAGGCTTTTAGACCGCCTTAACGGCAAACAGGGTTATTCACTTCCCCAATAGATCAGTAATACACCTATGAGAATTCCGGCCAATACGTATTTTTTTGCACCTATATTTTTATCCTTAAAAATCATAGCCCCGACGAAAAATGAAATCACCACACTGACGCGCCTGAGGGAAGATACGATTCCTATCAAAGATTCGGCAAACGATAATGCATGGAAATAGGCGAAATCTGCTATAACCAAAAGCACACCAATCATTATGATAGAATGCCGCCATTGAAATGGTGTATTCTTCTTGCGGGCTGGATACCAAAGGAAAAGTAAAATGGGTATGTAAAACACAACTAAATAAACAGAAAACCATGCCTGAATTGCAATTCGGTCATATCTCGCAATCAAGTATTTGTCATACAAGGCACTCGCCGAACCGATGATCGTAGCAAGAACGATCATATAAATCCATTTGTTCCGGCCGAAATGAATCCCCTCCCGCCTGCCCACCAAAGCGAACATATAGTATGACGTCAGAGTAATGATGATCCCTGCCCATTGCAACAGCGAAAATCTTTCATCAAATAAGATCAAAGCCCCAATCAGCGTCCAAAGTGGGCTAGATGCCCTGATGGGGGTCACGATGGTGATTGGCAAATTTTTCAAGGCAAAGTATGCCAAAATCCATGAAGTGCCCACGATCACAGCCTTTAGAAAAAAAAGCATATGCGCCGTAAATGTTTGCGCTGGAATGTACCACCAGTATTCTGCAGAGAAATCTGGAGCAAAAGAAGATATGGCCATAAATGGAACGAAAAGCATCATTCCGCTGACACAAGCGAAAAAAAGCACGGGGATTACTGCGTTTTTTTCTAGTGACCATTTTTTTGCCACATCATAAATTCCCAAAAAAACAGAGGAAATTAAACTAAGTATTATCCACATAAAAAGTTAGGATCAATTGAGCCGCGAAAGTACAAAAGTTTTAAGCCTCGACTAATTCTAACCTTAATTTGCAGGAATAATGTGGAAGAAATTATTTCTTCAAAAGATAATCCTTAAGCCCTTCTAAATGATCCGTATTGATAATATCCACTCCGAGTTTGTGCAGCATCGCCCAACCTTCAGGCGTATCGGGGTTGGCCCAAAGCCGAAGCCTTTTGCCTTCTTTGTGCGCAGCAGCTACCAAGGCTTTTATTTTTTTCTTGTCTGCTTTGGACATTTGGCCTTCGCCGCGCCATTCTGAATATTTATAATACGCTTGACTGATCACAGGCATCACCTTTGCGTCTATTCCTTTTCCCAGATCATCAGGGCGCCCGTCTATAGTCACCATGCGGGTTTTATCTGCTATGATCGTCTGGATTGGTCGGTTTCCCGAAATGAAAATATTGATATGCCCCATGGAATTATCATGCTTTTCAGGATTAATCAGCCAAGAAGCATAAGGCAAAAGTTGCTCTTTCAGAACACGATAAGTCGCCTCTGCTTCAGTTTTGAAATCGACTAACAAGTAGCAATCTTTTGTATAGCCCGGAAATACGAATCCGTCATTTGATTTAATGATTGAATCAAGTGGTTGCAAATATGCTTCTTTGAATGTGGGCAAATCATTCACGCCCTTGGGCATGTCGTGTCCTACATACAATTCTCCATCAATGAGCAACACATCGGCTTCTATACTTGTAAATCCATTGGCCAAGGCGTCGAGGAGCGGTCGGTCATGGTTGTAATCGTTGTGCGAATGTGCGTTGGGCAAAGGCACTACTTGCCCAAACGAAATGGTGCTCACCGCCCAGCAGGCAAATAATATTGTGAGATTCAATAATTTCATTGTCAGTGGTTTTTAGGTATTTCAAAAATAACAAGTGCAAACATGAATGCACGGCATGTGTTCAATTTATTTTCGCCAGTTTCTATTTATAAATGAAAATATGATTTGATTTTAACAGAAAACAATCAAATAGTCCTTGAAACTCATGGATTATTCTTTCATTTTTACGCAAGGATTTATAACAATTAATAAACTAAAGAATATGAAAAAAACAGCATTGGCAATATTACTGCTAGTGGCGGTATCATTTTCTGCCATGGCTCAGGATGGATGGCAAAACCTTTTTAACGGCAAAGACTTCACCGGATGGAAACAACTCAATGGTAAGGCAAAGTACAGAATCGAAGGCGACCAGATCGTTGGTGAGTCAGTCCTCAATACGCCCAACAGCTTTATGTGCACTGAAAAAGATTATAGTGACTTCATCTTAGAAGTTGAGGTATACGATGATCCGCGTTTGAATTCCGGAATACAGTTCCGCAGCCAAAGTTTGCCGGATTACAAGGATGGCCGGGTTCATGGTTATCAGGCAGAAATTGATCCGGCACCACGAGCATATAGCGGTGGGATCTATGGAGAGGGCAAAAGAGGCTGGCTCTATACCCTTTCGGAAAATCCAAAAGGCAGAAAAGCTTTTGTCAACGGCACATGGAATAAATACCGAATTGAAGCTATCGGCCACAATCTCAGGATTTGGGTCAATGGCATCATGACTTCCAATTTGGTAGATGACGAGACTCCATCAGGATTTATTGCGCTACAAGTGCATGGTATTGGCAACAACAAAGATCGTGAAGGATCTGAAGTGCGCTGGAGAAATATCAGGATCAAAACAACAGACCTGGAAAATGAAAGATGGCCTGCAGATCCACAAGTGCGTGAGATCAACAGGATTCCGAATACCCTTACGGAAAATGAAATCAGAAAAGGATGGAGATTGCTATGGGATGGCGAAACCAGCGAAGGCTGGAGAGGTGATAGATCAGTAGAATTTCCTACAAAAGGCTGGGAAATGAAAGATGGTGTTTTGACTGTATTGGCCGATGAACGAGGAGGTAGCATTATGACTAAAGAAGTATTTAGCGAGTTTGAGATGATCGTTGATTTTAATATCACAGAAGGGGCCAATAGCGGTATCAAATACTTTATCGATCCAGAAAAAGTCAAAACATCAGGCGGTTTAGGCCTAGAGTTTCAGATATTAGATGATGAAAAACACCCTGATGCTAAAAAGGGCGTGGCTGGCAATAGAACCGTAGGCTCTCTTTATGATTTGATCCGTGCGGATAACCTTTCCATTCCCGGTAGGAAAAAAGAATTTAGGGGTGTTGGCAATTGGAATAGGGCACGCATAGTTGTAAAAGGAGACCATGTAGAGCACTGGCTCAATGATGCCAAAGTGGTTGAATTCGATCGTGGAAGCCAAATATTCAAAGCATTGGTTAATTATTCAAAATATAGTAAACATGAAAATTTTGGCCAATGCGCGGCAGGACACATCTTGCTCCAAGACCATGGGGATACGGTACATTTTAGGAACATAAAAATCCGCGAATTGTAAGTTATCATTGAAGGGCCCCACTTTGAGTGGGCCCCTTCAATAAATTAAACTCCCAAAATGGCACCAACCGATTTTAAAAAAATAGCCCTGTTTGTGGTCTTGTTCATTCCGATTTTGGCCTCGGCACAAGACTTCACCTTTGAAAAAACCCCTGAAGGTGCTTTGGTGAAAGAGCATGGAAAAAAGGTGCTTTTTTACCAATCTGCTACTAAATCGAAAAATGGTTTAAGTCCACGAGCTGATTATATCCACCCACTTTATGGACTGGATGGCGAGATCCTTACAGAAGATTTTCCCAAAGGCGATGACTTCCACCTCCATCATAGAGGTCTATTTTGGTCTTGGCAACAAGTTTATATTGGGGAAAAACGCATCGGAATTGCATGGGAATGCAAGGACTTTGTCTGGGATGTACAAAGGGTAAAAAAGGTCAAATCTGATGGAAATTCACTGGCTTTTTCGGCAAAAACATTTTGGAAGTCTCCCCTATGGAAAGACAGTCATGGAAAAATGAAGGCTTTTGTGGAAGAAAATGCAAAAGTGACAGTTCATGCTGAAACAGAAAACTATAGGATCATTGATTTTGAAATTTCCCTTTTGGCTCTGGAGCCCCAAGTAAGCATTGGCGGCACTGAGGACGCCAAAGGCTTAGGTGGTTTTTCTATACGAATGAAGTTGCCCGATGATATCCGGTTTACCTCGCAAAATGGAGAAGTACAACCAATCACAAATCAGCTCAATATTGGGCCATGGGTCAATATTTCAGGCTCATTAGCCAAAGATGGTGATCAGGCAGGCATAGCGATTATGACTCACCCAGACAATCCTGTCTTCCCAAATCCATGGATTTTGAGGTCAAAAAAAAGCATGCAAAACCCAGTATTTCCCGGAAGGTACCCAGTTCTCATTTCAGAAAAGGAACCAACGGTTTTGAAATACCGATTGGTGATATACAAAGGAAAAATGACCAACGAAATGTTAAACAGCATTCATGGAAAATACTGAAAGCATGAGTTTGCTTAGTAAGCAGCATCTCATTGTTCTAAAAACCGTGACAAATCCATGGAAATAAAGCCCATTTTAGAAAATTTATAGCTATTCTCACCACTCATGAGGTTGATTCAAAAAACAATATGAGTACATTGACCTACATATGATAACTTCAATCCATTTTAAAAAATTAGCTCTGATAGTGGTCTTATTCATTCCGATTTTGGCCGGAGCACAAAGTTTTACCTTCGAAAAAACTCCAGAAGGCGCTTGGGTGAAAGAGCATGGGAAAAAGGTGCTTTTTTACCAATCTGCTACTAAGTCTAAAAATGGACAATATCCAAGAGCCGATTATATTCACCCACTCTATGGCATAGACGGTGAGGTTCTAACAGAGGATTTTCCCGATGACCATCTCCACCAGAGAGGGATATTTTGGGCATGGCATCAAATATATGTAGGGGAGAAACGTGTTGCCGATGCATGGGAATGCAAGGATTTTGTTTGGGATGTACAAAAGGTAAAAAGGGTCAAGTCTGATGGAAATTCACTGGCTTTTTCTGCTAAGACATTTTGGAAGTCGCCGCTATGGAAAGACAACCATGGAAAAATGAAGGCTTTTGTAGAAGAGAACACAAAAGTGACTGTTCATGCTGAAAAAGAGAATTATCGGATTGTTGATTTTGAAATTTCCCTTTTGGCCCTAGAGCCCAAAGTAAGCATTGGCGGCTCTGAAGATGAAAAAGGCTACAGTGGTTTTTCCGTACGAATGAAAATGCCTGAAGATATCAAATTCACCTCTGAAAATGGAGAAGTACTGCCAACAACTAAACAACTCAATGCCGGGCCATGGATCAACGTTTCCGGTTCTCTGGCCAAAGATGGCGGTCAGGCAGGCATCGCAATGATGTGCCATCCCGATAACCCAGTCTTCCCAGATCCATGGATTTTGAGGACAAAAGGAAGCATGCAAAACCCCGCATTCCCCGGTAGGAAGCCAGTACTTATTTCAGAAAAAGAGCTAACAGTTTTGAGATATAGATTGGTGGTGTTCAAAGGAAATATGAGCAAAGAATTGTTGGATGGAATTCAGGAGAAGTATTAAATTCTCCTTACCCTCTACAAATTATAAACTCTATTTTTTGGGTGTTTATAAAAGACTTCATAGCTTTTAGCTTCATTTACTGTCCACTTGTTATTATGCGTTTTCTCAAAATTCTGCCCTCAATATGTCTAATTTCCATGGTTTTCATTTGGAGCTTTACCTTTCAGCTCCAAGCCCAAAATGGAAAAAAGAAAGACAAAGAAACTCAGGTTGCCGATTCTACCAAAAAGGAAAAAATAAAACCATACCATGAGGTGATCACGGGTGAGGCAGAATCTATGGAAGGTTTGCTCACCGTGCATCTGGTAGACAAAAAATACTATCTGGAAATTGCAGATTCGATTTTTGGACGGGATATCATGGCGATCACCAGAATGGCAAAAACTCCAACTGGGGCAGGATATGGAGGTGAACAGGCCAACCGTCAGGTAATTCAATTTGAAAAAGGCCCCAACGAAAATGTGTTTATCCGCATTGTCAGCTACGTGAATGTGAGCGCAGGCAGCTTACAACCGATTTTTCAAGCAGTACAAAATTCCAACGTAAATCCAATTGCCGCAGCATTTGACATAAAAGCTCAAAGAAAAGATACTTCTGTTGTCATTGGTGTTACCGACTTTTTCAACAACCCAAATCAGGCATTTGATTTGTCTCCACTCACCAAACAAAGATATAAACTCAAAAATCCGGAGAAGGATCGATCTTATATTGAAAGCATCCATGCTTACCCGATCAATGTAGAAGTAAGAACCGTTAAAACGTACAGTGCCAACCCTCCGGCCCTGAAGCCGGACAAGCAGTCACGAACGGTAGATTTGCTGGCAGGCCGAACATCAGGAGTAGTGACATTTGAAATGAATACTTCTATGATCTTACTCCCTAAAGAACCCATGAAAAGGCGGTTTTTTGATCCTCGAGTAGGGATTTTTGCCAATCGGTACACTATGTACAATGAGGACTTTCAACGAGCAAAACAGGAGACGTTTACCATAAGGCGGCGACTGGAACCTAAAAACGAGGCCGACTCTAAACGCCAACAAAACGGTGAAGCCATAGAGCCAAAGAAACCAATTGTATTTTATATCGACCCTGCAACTCCATACAAATGGCGTAAATACTTGAAAGAAGGAGTGGAAGATTGGCAGCCTGCTTTTGAACAAGCAGGATGGAAAAATGCCATTCAAGCCAAAGACTGGCCCGAAGATGACTCCACCATGAGTCTAGAAGATGCCCGATTTTCCGTCATCCGATATTTCGCCTCCAACATCCAAAATGCCTATGGTCCCAATGTACACGATCCGCGATCTGGGGAAATTCTCGAAAGCCACATCGGCTGGTATCACAATATCATGCAACTGCTCAAAAAGTGGTACACGATCCAGACCGCAGCTGTGGATCCACGTGCTCGGCTCAATGACTTTGATGAAGACCTGATGGGGGAATTGATCCGTTTTGTGGCTGCTCATGAAGTGGGGCATACGATAGGATTGCGGCATAATTTCGGTGCTAGTTTTGCCACTCCAGTAGAAAAGCTAAGAGATAAAGCCTTTATGGATGCCAATGGCCACACCTCCTCGATCATGGATTATGCACGCTTTAACTACGTAGCCCAGCCGGGAGATGGTGTCACCAATTTGATGCCTCGGGTAGGTGATTATGACAAATGGGCCATTGAGTGGAATTACAAACCGATCTACAATAGCCAAGATGAATATGAGGACAAGCAAATCCTAAATGAGTGGTACCTCAAAAAAGCAGCGAACAACCCACGGTTGCACTTTATCACAGAATCAAGTGCTTATGATCCCCGCGCGCAAAATGAAGACTTGGGAGACAACGCCATGCTGGCCTCCGGATATGGCATTGCCAATCTCAAACGCATTATTCCCAACATTGTGGATTGGACGAAAGAAGATGCAGAGCACTACGAAATGGCCAAGGAAATTTATACCGAATTGACAACGCAATACAAAAGGTATATAGGCCATGTGACCAAATGGGTGGGTGGCGTGTACGAAACGCCCAAGACGTACGATCAAGAAGGTGTGGTATATGAGCCCGCGCCGTTCGACATGCAAAAGGATGCGGTACGGTTTCTCAACACGCAACTTTTTCAAACCCCGACTTGGCTGTTGGATCGCGAACTGATGAATAAATTACAGCCGGACCATGGAGTTGCACTAATTTCCAATATCCAAAGCAACACGCTCAACAACCTGCTGGGCACAAATAGGCTACAACGGATCATCGAAAATGAAGCGGCATTTACCGAGGCGTATTCTTTGCAAAACCTTTATGACGATTTGTATCATGGAATTTGGACGGAATTGAAAACCGGAAGTGACATTTCGATCTATCGAAGAAATCTGCAGAAAATCCATCTAGAAAAAATGATTTCTATAATAGAACCGACCAAAAATTCAGCAACGGATGTCGTCTCCATTTCTTTTGCTACTGTCAAAAAACTCCAAACGGACCTTAAGAAAAGCATTAAAAAATCTAATGACGACATGACACACCATCATTTGGAGGACTGCCTTTTTCGCATAGAAAAAGCATTGGAAACCCATGGATAATAGAGGGTTTATACCCGTCAAAAGCATCTAAAACCCATGAAACATTCAAGATAAACCCACAAAGAAAAATGGCTGGCTATTCATCCAATCCACTGGTAAAGAAATTAGGAATGAAAGATGGGGACAAAATCCTCCTCATCAATGTTCTCAACAACTATGCAGAACTTATCGATCAGTGGCCAACTGATGTTGAAATAGTCGATGATTCAGAAGTTAACGACATCAATTTCATTCATTATTTTACTCAGGAAAAAGAAAAGCTAGCTACGGAATTCCCCTTGCTAAAACAGAAACTAAAAAAAGGAGGCGGGCTTTGGATCTCCTGGCCAAAAGGAACTTCCAAAATCCCCAAAGACCTAAATGGCAATGATGTGCGGGAGATTGGTTTGAAAAATGGACTGGTCGATGTCAAAGTTTGCGCCGTAGATGACGATTGGTCAGGATTGAAGTTTATGTACCGCACCAAAGTCAAGTAGGATAATTCAAAAACATTGTTCCAAATGATGTCTTTATTCCATAGTTTTGAGCATTATTTAAACCTGCAATTAAATGGCTGCGACACCATCTACCATGATGCCACTCGGCACAAAGGCTCCGAACTTTGAGCTTATTGATACCGTTTCTGGAAAGGAACTTTCCCTTGGAGATTTACAAGGCGAAAAAGCCACTTTGGTCATGTTTATCTGTAATCATTGTCCGTATGTCATCCATATCAATGATGAATTGATCCGCATCGCAAAAGCCTATCAACCCAAGGGAATTTCTTTCATTGCCATCAGTTCCAACGATGCAGTGAACTACCCTCAGGATGGCCCAGAAGAGATGAAAGTCCATGCTGAAAAGGTTGGCTATCCATTTCCATATCTATATGACGAAACTCAGGAGGTCGCCAAAGCCTACAATGCCGCCTGTACGCCCGATTTGTTTCTGTTTGACGAAAACCTGCAATGTGTCTATCGCGGGCAACTGGATGCCAGTCGACCTAAAAACGATCTTCCCGTTACCGGAAAGGAATTGCGTGCTGCAATGGATGCTGTTCTGGCAGATGAGCCTGTATCAGAAAATCAAACCCCCAGCATCGGGTGCAACATTAAGTGGAAACAATAGCCAAAAAGGCATCAAAATCCATGAATTGATTTGGCCAATTCAAGATCAAAGTCCCATTTATTTTTTTAGAAAATAACTTGCGTAGCGGCGGCTGGTCTCAAAAGAAACACACTGGGAAGTATAAAGGACCAAATATTCCGAAGCCAGTTCATTCCAATAGTCAATTTCCTCCTGATCGTTATTGAAACAGTACATCGTAGAATTTTGAATCGAGTTAGGGGGTGGAGGTGGATATTCAACCAGGATTTCCCCGTCTTCCGGTTCAAGCAGATCCGGAGTTCTATTTATGAATGTACTTAGTCGGTTTCCAAGAATCAAATATGGCTTCCCAAATTCAAATATCTGGCTGCAATTACCATTGGAAAATTGATTGATCACAATTTCTTTTGAAGATAAATCGCCCTTAATAACAGAGTCAACTACGATTACAACTTCGTAACCTTGTTTAGAACTATCCCACATCTCATTGATTTCGGGGCTGTAATTGATATTTTTTATAGCTGAACCAATTATGGCAAATTCATAATCCTTCAATATATTTTCTGCTGACAAGCTGTCAATTGGAAAGCACTCACAAGCAAAGGTGTTGCTGAATGCCAGCAAAAGCCCTATAAAAACAAAATATTTCCTTTTATTCACTATCATTTTCTCAGTCTGGGTTCCACTCAAAATCACCACTCCACGCCCATCTCTTCAAACGTGGCTGCGGCATGTAGAAAGTGTGCAGTAATCCAGAATACCGTCCAGCTTTCTGAATATCCTCCCCGAAGCCGCATCACGTCGTGATCTGTTCCCACTTGCGTATAATTGGTCTCTTGTAGTTGCTCGCCCTGTGCCCCATAGGGATCGATCATTTGCCCACAACTTCGATACATTACTTTAGAAAGCCGCATCAAATCTTCATTCTTTGTTAGTTGACCCAGTTTATAAAATGCAGGAGCAATCAAGACGCCATAAACATCAAGGTGTTGATTTTGAGGAGAAACTCCCGTCCAGCCACGAGTTTTAAAATTGTGATCTGCCATCCTGCCGGCAGGCAAAGGAATATCCCACACCACGGTATAACTCAGGGTTACATCTCCTGCATGTTGTGCCCATTTGAGATATTTTGGTTCTTTGGTATATTCATACGCTGCGAGAAATCCCTGAAAGGCTCCCCATGCTCCTTCTTTATCTTCGCAGGTAGCGTCCAGGGTTCCTCCCCAATAAGGCTCCCTCATATCTATATGACGGATGGCATAATAATTCGTAGCCTTAAGCGCGGCAGTTTTATAGGTTGTGTTATTGAATAAATCGGATGCGATTAGGAGCGGTGATATATAAAATGCTTCTGCCGTATTGCGTGGATTCCAAGAACTGGACAGCAGCCTTCTTGCATGGATATCACACGCTTTTTTGAGGAATTGCTCCCACTTACCCACATTTATCATTTGATTTTGGCGCCCTACTTTAATCGCTAGCGCAATACTGTTCATCGCCTGTCCTTCCGAAACAGGATCCGGGCTTTCCCATTTGTTGGTCGCGACATCATAGCGAACAGGAAATCCATTTTCCCCAATGGGTGAAGTACAAATATGATCCATGGATCTTTGTGCCATATTCCACGCCCGAACATCCCCTAGCTTATCCGCCAAAACTTGCAAGGCATATGCAGGTGCCTCTGCTTGGCCAGCCCAGCCCAAAACAATTTGCTGTTTCTTAAATTCCGGATACATATTGAACCCTGCATAATTGTCCCCTTCAATCCATCTCGACTTGGCAAACTTATACTTGGATTCGACAATCTCGTCGTATGTCGGTAAATCATCGGTATAAAACGGCTTGAAAATATCAATCGATGTGTACAACGGCCGCTGAAAAGCTGTCCCCTTTCTATTAGTTTGAAATGTTTCCAGATAAAACGTCTTCTCAATCACGGTGCCTGGCTGCACCGACAAGTATGTTTCTCCGTAAGGCAATGATGACGACTGAAGTGCTTTGGCAACGCTCTTTTTACCGTTGTATGTGATTGGACCAGAAAGCAAAGTGAGTTCTGTATCATTGGCGTTGGTCTGTACACCGAGCGACCACCACTGATCTGCTTTGTTTCCTCCTGTCACAGGGCTGGGAAGTGTATGCAATGCAGCTCCAAGATACTTAAAATCACCTTTCCACTCCAATGCGGCAAAAGGCATAGGATAACGATGCTCTTCGAAAATAGCGGCTTCTCCAGGGTTTCCATGGAAAACAGGCACTTTATTGGCTCCATTTTTTTCTCCTGACGGATTGCCATAGTATAATATCCCCGGCAAAAATGCCTGTACATCTTTCGCCTTTATCTTCCACCTTACAGAAAGCGTAACCTTGTCCAAGGTCTTCTCTCCTTTCCACTCAAATCTTCGCACACACTTTACGCGTCCGTCTTCCTGAAGATAAGCATCCCGAAAGTGCCATTCTCCTTCAGGAAGTCTCATGGTTCCCGTAAGGATTTTCCAATCTCCGGATATGTCTATCCTACGAGCCTGTGCATGTTTCCATCCTGCCGGCCAATCATCTTTCCATTCCGTAGCTATAGACCAAAGTCCCTCTTCCGGCATTTGAATCGATGCCCCACCCTCTGCGTCCACAGATACCTGAAAAGCCATTCCCTTATTTTGAATATTCAGCTTTTGAGCCATAACTTCCGTAGAAACAGCAAAAAGAACAAGGCACAAACAACAGCATATTTTCAATATCTTCATTACCTAATTTTTTAAGTACTTACTCCTTCAAACGGCAGAAAAACGGTTTTATTTGGTCATGAAGCTCCATGAAACTTCCCCATATGACCATGGTCCGTTTCCTTTTACATTTTTCACACGGCCCTTTCCTTCTTTCGCTGACAATTCTTTGATAGAATACTTCCCTGTTTGATAATCAAAAGTTTCTCCATCATCATCGTAAAGTTCAAACTTTCCATCTATCTCCCCATAGACCCTTGCTTCCAAAGCCATATTTTCTTTCCATTCAGAAGTTTGTCTTATGGATTCCATCATAGGAATGATCGCCCCATCTTTTACAAAAAGTGGTATTTTGTCCAATCCTGGTTCTATCTCAATTACTTCTCCATTACCCACAAATTCTCCGGAATAAAAATCATACCAATTACCTTCCGGCAATACAACCTGGCGCTTTTGCTGGCCAAGAAACAAAGGAGCCACTAAAATGGATTCGCCCATCATGTACTGGTCTTTGATCTCCTTTTTCACAGCGATTGCGTAAGGGTTTTTATCAGAACTCAAATCGGTTGCTGCCTCCTCTCCCGGATCAAGAAATCCTTCTTCCATCACCATGGCCCTAAAAGGCGGAATACCCTCAAAATAATATTTGGCAAACGTGGAATAAATGTATGGCAACAATCGCATGCGCAAAAAAGCTACCTCCTGACATTGAGCATATACTTCTGGAAACGACCATGGCTTCGTGCCGTCTGCCCAAGCATTGATCATGGCCATGGGAGAGAAACACACCGTTTGCATGCGTCGAAGCCATTCTTCTTCGGTGCCACTTTTCCTGACCTCTGGCGTCCACAAAGTACCTGTAAAGCTGCTATTGATCAGTGCAGTGATGAAATCTTCATGCTTGTAATAATCATTATAAATCACGTAAGGAAAAGATGACGCTCCTGCATTGGAAGCCCGAACCAATCCATAAGTGCGCTCATTTCGTGCCTTATAGAGAGCTGCGCTCCATTTTTGTACCAAAAGTCCATAAACCTGGCGCATGGTCTCTCCATCCAATCCTGATGGAAAACTGGCATTATCCGGCCAAACCCATTGATCAAAGCCATCAACTTCATCAATCTTGAACCCACTCACTCCTACATCCAGCAACTCCCGATTGAAATGCGTGCCCATGGTTTCTGAACCCTTTTTTGTCATAAAATCCGGCACGATACCATTCCAGACGGTATGCGTTCCGGTGTAGGGTTCAATTTTTTTATAAAGGGATCCCTCAGGCGACACATATGGATTGAGCCAGAGGTTGGTTCTTACTCCTTTATCTTTCATTTGACCGATAAATTTACCTGGATTGGGGTATCTACCTTCATCCCACTCAAAAGTACAGGGATAGGATTTTGATTGCCATCCCGGCTCCAGTCCGATCACATCCAATGGAAAATTATGGGTTTTAAACTCGTCAACTTCCCTTTCTACGTCGGCATCAGAATATAATGTAGGGGTGCGCTGCCAAAAACCAAGCCCCCATTTTGGTGGGAGATATCCTCCTCCGCAATATAGATTATAGCGCTGTACGACTTGCTGCACATTTGCTCCGGAAAACATGATAACTTCTACGCCTTCTTCAGGGATTACCACTTCTACGATGTCGGAATACGGAGCCGCCGACCAACTTTTATCCGTATTTCTGTCTTGTGGATTAGCTGGGGTTTTGCTGTCTTTCCTTACTCCTGTTCCAACATAAACATCGATATACTTAGCTGCATTGATCAATACCCCATAGCCTTTGGAAGAAACATAAAACGGCACAGGCGCATGTGTACGGCCATTGTCGCGACCTCCATAGTGATCTACATGAAGCCTATAAATTTTCCCGCGCTGATGTACATTTTTAAAATTGAGGCCAAGCCCATAAATCAGTTCTCCTCTGTCGAGAGGTAATTGAAGGTAAGTTTTCCCTCCACGTACCTCAGCTTTGATTTCTTGTTGGTCAAGCGGAAAGTTTGTCACTCCCAATTTTTCCAGTGCTTCTGCTTTTGGTTGAATCCCCGCTACATTCAATAGATTGACTTCGCCGGGTTGTCCGATGGTTGCTTTCCAAATACCGGCATGGGTATTTTGCCAGTTGGGATTTTCTTGCTCGGTTTTGTCTGTCGGTTTCCCGAAAGAGGCCAGTATCATTGCAAATGCGAAATATGCGAATTTCATAATTAGGAAGAATATTGGTGAATTCTGATTTTCATTGCAATGAAATAAATTAAGGAATGATAAACCAAAAAAAAGCGGAAAAGGATTCCTGCCAAGAAACCTGAAGGTTTAACTTATTTATCCCGTTTTATAGTAAACTGGACGAGATTTTGCAGGGAGTTTTTGAACATTGAGTCTTGAAAAGATTGCAGCAACTCAAGTGCCTCCTCATAATATTTTTCCATTATTTCTTGAGCATATTCTATCCCACCTGAACTTTTCACAAACTCAATAACCTCTTGGACTTTTTTGGCTTTATGGCTTTGGTTTTTGATCTTAAAAATCACTTTTTTCTTTTCAAGAAACGGGGCATTGCGAAGTGCATAGATCAATGGCAATGTCATCTTTTTTTCTTTGATGTCAATCCCAAGCGGCTTGCCAATCTCGGCAGTACCAAAATCGAACAAGTCATCTTTGATCTGAAATGCCATCCCAACTTTTTCGCCAAACAAGCGCATCTTTTCGATGGTATCTGCATCTGCCCCGGACGAACATGCACCCACAGCACAACACGAGGCTATCAGCGAGGCGGTTTTCTGACGAATGATATCGTAATAAACTTCTTCGTTAATATCCAACCGTCTTGCTTTTTCCATTTGCAAAAGTTCGCCTTCACTCATTTCTCGAACCGCATTAGAAACGATCTTGAGCAAATTATGATCTCCGTAGTCAATCGAAAGCAACAAGCCTCTTGAAAGCAAATAATCCCCCACCAGCACGGCAATCTTATTTTTCCAAAGTGCATTGATAGAAAAAAAACCACGCCGATAGTGGGCATCATCTACTACATCGTCATGCACGAGGGTAGCCGTGTGCAACAATTCGATCAGTGCGGCACCTCGGTGCGTCGATTCGTTGATATTTCCGGCAATTCCTGCGGAGAGAAATACAAACATCGGACGCATCTGCTTTCCCTTGCGCTTTACGATATAAGTCATAATTTTGTCCAGAAGGAGGACTTTGCTCTTCATGGATTCTCGGAACTTTTTTTCAAATTCCATCATTTCCTGAGCAACAGGGGCTTGTATTTCTTTAAGATTCAGTGACATAAAAAAATTGTGATACAAGTATAATATCAATTTTTACAGAAGCAAAGCTTCTGGATTCATTAGTTGTATTATTAGCATTAAAGATGATAGGAACCACACAATTTCAACAAAAAACTTCATGGAATTGAAAATCAAATATCCGTCAAAAAAATAATTACATAAAGAATAAACCAATGCACAAAATTGACATCTCTCTAACTTCTCAGCATCATGACAAACAATTTATGGCCGATGCTCATTTCAAGAAAAATGGAAAAGCAAAGCCGGTCATCATTTTTAACCATGGATTTAAGGGCTTTAAGGATTGGGGGCCTTTTGACAGGATAGCTGAGATTTTTGCCGAAGCAGGGTTTGTATTTATCAAGATGAACTTTTCTCACAACGGTATTGGCACTGAAAACCCAATGGAATTCATGGATTTAGAGGCCTTTTCACAGAACAATTTCTCCATTGAGCTCGATGATACAGGGTTACTGATCGACACCGTTTTTTCAGAGTATCCACCTATTCCCAAGCCAGAAATGGATTTGAATAAACTCTATCTATTGGGTCACAGTCGTGGTGGTGCGTCGGTGATCCTAAAAGCCAATGAAGACAAAAGAGTAAAAGGTTTGGTGACCTGGGCTGCTGTCAATGATCTTGAAAATTGGTATTCGAAAGATGAACTTGTGTACTGGAAAAAGAAAAAGACCATCTATATCCACAATGGTCGCACAAACCAGCAAATGCCCATGGACTATCAGTTGGTAGAAAACTTCCTCGAAAATAAGAACAGGCTTGACGTGCCGGAATCTGTAAAAAACATGCAAAACCCCATGCTTGCCATCCATGGCACAGCAGATACTACAGTGCCAGTTTCAGCTGTTAAGGAAATCGGTTCGTGGAACCCAGCGATCCAAATCAAAATTATTGCAGGGGCAGATCACACTTTTGGCGGCAGGCATCCATTTGAAGGAAAAATCCTCCCGGCAGATTTAGAGAAGGTTGTTGCCGCGACCATGGATTTTTATAGCTTTTTATCTGATAAATGAAGTATGGACATTTTGATCAATTCAAGTTCCAGGTCCAACACCACGAACTATTCCACATCATAGTATTATGTTTATTGGCACTACAAACCTGTCTTATTATCTTGCATGGCTAAACCCACAATTTTTTATTGAAAATGAGAAAATTCCTTTGCTTATTACTTTTTGGCTTGTTGGGTGTTCATTGTCTAACTGCCCAAAACCCTGCTCAAAAAAACAACGGGACAATATCCGGTGCCGTCGTTGACAATAAAAGCGGAGCTAAACTAGATTATGCAACAATTGCGCTGTTCAACAAAGAAGATTCTACGCTTGCCTCTGGCGTCATTGCCGAAAATGGCGGAAAGTTCACCTTGTCCAAATTAGCTTATGGTACATATTATTTGGAAATAGCATTTGTAGGATACCAAAAGAAAATCATTTCCGACATTCAGCTCACGGCATCCAAAGCAAAAACTAATTTGGGAGAAATAAAGATTGTTCCTTCTGCCAAGCAACTGGAAGATATTGAGGTGACAGCCAAGCGAAATTCTATCTCATATCAGGTAGATAAGAAAGTGATCGATGTGAGCCAAAACCTGAGTGCCGCAGGTGGTACGGCCATAGATGCGTTAATCAATATACCGTCGGTAACGGTTGATATTGAAGGCAATGTAGCCCTTCGTGGCAGTAGTAATTTCACAGTGCTCATTGACGGAAAACCTAGCCTGCTAAGTGGCAGAGAGGCTTTAGAACAATTGCCGGTATCGCAGATTGAAAACATTGAAGTCATCACCAATCCATCGGCAAGATATGATGCAGAAGGAACCGCCGGCATCATCAATGTGATTACCAAAAAGGTAAAACAAAGAGGATTGAATGCCTTACTCAACTTGATGGGAAGCTCTGTAGAATCCTACAATCTTGATCTATTGGTTTCCCTAAAAAAGGATAACATGCAGTGGTACATCGGAGGCACCAAGATGACCCATTACCGGAAAGGGAACTTCACTCAATTCAAGCAAACCGAGGTAGAAGACACCATCTATGACGCGACATCAGAAGGTTTACGAATTGGCCGATCATATCGTACTGCCATTCGAGGAGGATTTGAGTATACAGCAAATAAGACTTCTATCATGGTCGACTTGGAGGCTGGTGATCGCGGCAGCGGATACACTGGCAACCTTGGCTTTTCCGAAATTCAAACAACGGATGAAAATGTGTTTGAAAACCATGAATTTGATAGTTATGATTATAAAGATTTGAATGAGGATTTCATCACTGGAAGTATTGGATTTAGCCATCCATTCAAGGAAACTGGGCACTCCCTTACGGGGTCGTTATTTGGCACTTATGGCTACAGCATGGAGTATTTTGAAAATGACCTGACAGAAGGAACATTCCAGCACGACGGCCAACGCTCATGGGAAGAAGAATATCGCGTGACCGTAAGAGGAAAACTGGATTACGTAAAACCGCTGCCTAAATCCGGCGGAAAACTGGAAGCCGGCTATCAGTATTATCTGTACATAGAAGACGGCGACTATGGCATGAATGACTACAATGCGGAAACCGGAGAGTTTTATTTTAGAGATGATTATTACAGTGTTTACAGATTCCTTCGAAGTATACAATCTCTGTATGGCATCTACAGCAGCAAGCTGGGCAACCTTGGGTATCAAGTAGGGCTAAGAACAGAATATACCCACAGGGTACTGGAAAGTTCGGAAGCTTGGGCCGAGCATATTGAAGATCGTGTGGAGCTATTCCCATCGGGGCATTTCACCTATGCGCTCGGCAATGACAATTCGCTTTCCACGAGTTACTCCCGAAGGACGGTTCGGCCGGCACTTTACTTCATGGAACCCTATGTGACCTTTGCAGATTCATACACAGCGAGAACAGGAAACCCCCACGTAAGACCCGAATATGTCAATTCATTTGAACTGGGATATCAAAAAGATTTCAATGAAAATTTCTTTTCGCTAGAGGCTTACTATAGGTTAAAAAAAGACAAAATAGAACGCATCAGAACGGTATACGAGCCAAATGTCACACTAGATTCCATATCGAATGTGGGCGAGGATTATTCCCTGGGCATAGAGTTGATGACGCTTATCAACATTCAGCCATGGTGGACGATCAATTTTTCGGGTAATTTATTCAATTATAGAATAGAAAGTATTTACAAAGTTCCGGGGGTAGATGACGAAAGTCTTAATTGGCAAACAAGATTGTCGAACAGCTTTCCTTTGGGCAAAAATACACGCCTTCAGTTGGATGGAAATTATGTCGGACCATCGGTAAGTACACAGGGTGTTCGCGATGCGTTTTACTATGTGAATTTTTCAGCACAGCAACAGTTTTTTAACAGAAAACTTACAGCCAATCTGGCTGTAAGCGACGTATTTGCCACAGCAAAATATTATAATGAACAAACAGGGTATGGTGTGGAGTCCTTCACCAAGGTCAATCCTAAATCCCCACTTTTTGTTTTGAACCTCACCTATCGTTTCAATCGCCTGGCCCAGAAAAAAGATGAAGGTGCTGCGGGCACAGATGATTTGTTTGAGGGGTCTGGGCATTAGACAAAGAAGAAAAAAGATCACTAAAAACCATTAAAAACCCATGAAACAGTTTCTAATTATTCCAGTGCTTTTTGTTCTCCTGTACCCAGTTTCAGGAATCGCTCAAAAGAAAGCAAAGCCTGAAAAGGGTTTCAAATCATTGTTCAATGGAAAAACGCTAAAAGGTTGGACAACGGCCGATATGAGCTGGTGGACTGTGGAAGATGGTGCAATCACTGCTCGGATCACGGATGATAAGCCGTGTGAAGACAACCAATATCTTTTTAGCAGTCATGGAAAAATGACGGATTTTGAGCTAAAATTAAAGCATAGGCTAGTGAGTGACCACAATGTAAATGGCGGTTTTCAATTCCGCAGCGAGCACTACGAAGGTGACGATTGCAAAGGCTATCAAGTGGATAACAACACGCAGACAGATTGGCTTGTAAGGTTGTATGATGAATTTGGTCGACATACTTTGGCATGGCGCGGAGAGCGCACAATCTTCAACGAAAAAGGCGAGGCGACAACAACCAAAATCCCAGAGGCGCGGGTCGATGCCCATTTCAAGCTTGGGGAATGGCACGAATACCACCTCATCTGCAAAGGCAACAAACTGACACTTTATGTAAATGGAAAGCTGATGGCTGAAGTTATCGACAACGACACAGCCCAATCAGATGCTTCAGGGTTATTGGCCCTTCAACTCCATTCCGGGAAACCGATGCTCGTGCAGTTTAAGGACATTTGGTATAAGAAATTGTGATGAAAAAATAGCTATTTTTCAAAAGAGCAAGATTAGACTCAACTCTAAATTGATCCTTTGGAAACATGATTTTTCTTCTTTTTCAAATCTTCTGACAATTCTTGAAGCACATCATCAATCTCCCTGACTTCCTTTTCTACCATAGTCAAAAACACAGGATAATCCACGTTCTTATCCATATCAGTAAGTTGCAATAATCCAAGCAACCTGGCTAGAGGGCCGCGCACATGATGAGCATTGATATGAGCATACTTAAACAATTCTTTGTTTTGCAGCACCACATCCACAGTTTTTTTATTTACGATTTGCTCTAGATTTTGATTGATCTCATTGAGTAGGTCTTTGGTGACCAACAATTCTTGATTGTCTTTTTCGATTTCTTCAGATTTGTCATTTAGCTCACCAAGGATTTTAATATTGGCTTGGTCATTTTGATATATGATCAACTGAAAAATAAAACTTCCGCCACCGATCACGATATAACCAACCACTGCCCTTAATTTCATACTCAGGTAATCTGCTCCAGGCACACCCTTCTGGCTATGACCCACCCCCAACATGTTCAAAATATTGTCGAAAAAGAGATGAGATAAAAAAGTCAAGAGAATAATGATTAAAAAGAATGGCCAACTGCCTTTGTCAAAGAGCAAAAACGGGATGGCACTCGTTGCCAATAAATAAATCCTAAGACTATCGTAAACACTAGATTCCACTACCTCAAGTCCCATCATGTGATCTACAAAAACAAACCAGAAAAACCCCATAGAACCCACACATAACCACATACGGCTCAAAGTAGTCAGAGAGAATCTATTGATCAGAACCGGAGTCAAGAAAATAAATAACCCCTTGAATAAGTCTCCTGTTGATAGTAACCTTTCTATATTTAATAACGGAATCAAATCGACGGTGTACGCCAATAAGATTAAACTGCTCAGCAAAAGTGAAATATAATTGGCAATGATTACTCCTCGCTTTCGCTGAAAATAAAACGAATCTTGAATTCCGCTATAAATAATCTTATTTAAAATGCTCATCTATTTGCCGATTTGATAAGCTCCAATGTTATGATAATGCCTTTAAATTCCATGGTAATCTATATCGTTTAGTTCCTTGGAAATCTGACTGATAATCTTTTCCACCTCATTTGTTCTGCTTTTTATATCGTCGAACAATTCTGGATAGTCCATGTCCTGACCTTGTTTCGTTTGCTCAATCAAGTGAACTAAGTTTCCGACAGGTTTCCGTATCTCATACGAATTCATGTAAGCGTAATGCCTTAGTTTATCGTTTTGAAGTTCAATCTCGTATGTTTTCTTTTTAACAAGCTCCTCGAGATGTTCATTGGCCTTGTGTAGCTTTTTTTGCTCAAAAACAAGTGAAGTATTTCTTGCTTTGCTCTCCGCAGACTTGAGTTGCAAATCACTTTGTATTTTTTGGTTAAAGTCGTCCGACTGATTGAGTACTCTTTGAAAAAAGAAGCATTCCCCTGCAATGACCAAATACGCAACAAATGTTCTTGTTTGCATAAAGCTATAGTCCTTTTCAGAAAAACCACGTTGCGCATTATTAACACCTGCCAAACCTAGGATTTCTTCGAAAAAAATAAATGACGATAACGTCACTGCAAACACGAAAAATAATTGCACAGGGTAATTCCTGCTATTAAAAATCAAGAAAGGGATAATACTTAAGGCTAACAGATAAATCCTTAAGCCATCGTACAAGGTTGTTTCGACGATGGGTATCACCATCATCCTATCGATAAAAAAGCACCAAACATAAACTATGGAGCCAAGACATAATATCATTCGAGCAGCAATAGTACGAGATAATAGATTGAGTAGAATTGGTATGATGAACAAGATAATCCCAGCAAGATAAAAGTATGTACTTAACCCATAGGGGTTATACTCCACAAAAAAGTATTTAATGGTAAAAACGATCGATACTGCAAAACAGAGTAAGAGCGAGATATAGTTTGATATCACTATTCCCCGATTGTTCTTAAAATCGTTGGAATCCATCACCCCAACATTTATAACGTTATGCAAGAAGGACATTTGTTAAAATTAGCACTTATATACAATAATACTCATGGCATGTATTATATATCACTGATTAACATGGTTTTGTCTTTGGATTTGGCCGTTTTATACCAGTCTCTATCGATATGGAATACTTTAAGCCTGAGTTCGATTAATAAATTGGGGGCGAAAAGGAGAGGTACGAATTGATGAAAAACAGTGGCTGTGCACATTTCATCAGACCTCAAATATGTACTATTTTATTTGCAATTCAGTACACCAGTTATGTTTGCATTATTTAGCCGCAGTAATTAATTGTGAAAACTGGAAGGATTTTTGATCTTTCGACTTGAAAACGAAAATCACTATGAACATCTTCATCTTCCGAATAATTCCTGCATTTGTATTAATTTCTATTTTTTCCATATCTTCTGTCGCACAGGTGATTGGAAATACTTTTCCCACCATGGAGACCTCCACAGCAGATGGCAAAGAATTAGAATTGCCAAAAGATACCAAGGGGAAATACACGTTACTCGGGCTGGCATTTTCTAAAAAATCAGAAGGTGACCTCAACTCATGGATGGAACCCATATTTTGGAAATTTATCCACAAACCAACCACGCAAACAGGCTTGCTATTTGCAGAAACAACATACGATGTAAATGCTTACTTTGTGCCAATGTTTACAGGCATCAAAACTGCAGCAACTAAAACTGCTAAAAAACAAGCTTTGAAAAAGCTGGATCCTAGGCTTATCCCGAGTGTGCTGTTTTATAGAGGAAAACTAAAACCGTTCAAAGAAGCCCTGGATTTCCAACAAAAAGATATTCCTTATTTTTTCGTATTGGATGAAAACGGCAAGATAATTTATGCTACTTCCGGGAAATACACAGAAGAAAAAATGGCCAAAGTAGAGGAAATGATCGGCGAGTAGTTCTAACTCCATTCCCTGTGCATGCCTAGCACCACTTTCCCACGGAGGAGCATTTAGCATCTTAGGTAAAAAAGTATATTTTTACATTTCAGAAGATTCCCTGATGTAAAAAACCATGTATATACGACCTTTTCACCCTTCCAAATTCTCGGCCACATTGCTGATCTTTTTGATTTGCCTTGAAGCACCCGCAATCTTGGCCCAACAGCGGCATGACCTTGTCACAATCAATATTGCCCCAGATCATGAAGACTGGATTTATGAAATCGGCGAAGAGGTAAAGTTCAATGTAAGCATACTCAAATATGGCAATCCGCTCAAAGACATTGAAATTCGCTATACGGTTGGATTCGAAAAAATGGATCCCGTCAAAGAAGAAACGCTTACTCTAAAAAGCAGCGAAACCATGATCCTTGGAGGAACCATGGATATTCCGGGCTTTTTGAGGTGTAGGGTTGATGCAACCATCGATGGAAAAAAATACAGCAATATAGCCACGGCAGCATTCGCCCCTGAGCGCATCCAACCTACTGCCGACATGCCGATTGATTTTAGTTCCTTTTGGGAAAATAGCATCAAAAAAAATAAGGAAATCCCGATGGATGTGAAGATGACATTACTCCCCGAACGATGCACGGAAAAGGTAAATGTGTATCACGTAAGTCTCCAAAACTACAAAAAGGGGTCGCGTATTTATGGTATTCTATGCAAACCAAAAGAAGAAGGAATTTACCCAGCAGTTTTGGAAGTCCCGGGGGCGGGAGTTCGACCGTATTATGGGAGAATTGATTTGGCAGAAGAAGGAATTATCTCCTTTCAAATTGGCATTCATGGAATTCCGGTCAATTTGGAGCCTTATGTTTATAACAATCTTCGCTACGGT
The DNA here is from genome assembly GCA_030426345.1 of Bacteroidia bacterium. Lineage (GTDB taxonomy): Bacteria > Bacteroidota > Bacteroidia > Cytophagales > Cyclobacteriaceae > JAAUQL01. Next base: position 48,220 of record JAUHYU010000003.1, on the reverse strand, counting down.
GCCTTGGATAAATATTGGGAAATGGGCTTAGATGACAAAGACAAGTATTATTACAAACGTGTGTATCTCGGATGCGTACGCGCTGTCGATTTCATCGCAAGTTTGCCGGAATACGATGGTTACAACCTTGCTGTAACTGGGGGAAGCCAAGGTGGCGCACTATCTATTATCACTGCGGGATTAGACAAAAGGATAAAATATCTGGCTGCATTTTATCCGGCGCTCAGCGACATGAGCGGCTACCTCCAAGGACGAGCAGGAGGATGGCCACATATATTTAATCCTGACAACACCTCAAACCAAAAGGAAGATAAAATCGAAACTGCATTGTATTATGACGTAGTCAATTTTGCAAGAAAGGTATCACAAAAAGGTTGGTATTCATGGGGATTTAATGACCAAACCTGCCCTCCCACATCCATGTATTCTGCCTACAACGTGATACATGCCCCAAAGGAAATCCACTTATTTCAGGATACCGGACACTTTACGTATTCCGAGCAACGCGAGATGAAAAAACAATGGCTTTTAGAGCAATTCAAATGAAAAATGGGCTAATTTTTTGAATCCAAAATCTCAGGCAATGGATTTTTCAATATGATTAAATCATTGTTTTTCCATAACTCATACACCATCACGCCATATACAGCAAGATATTCGACAATGAGCACAAACGTATTTTCTTGAAACCCCTCAACACTGTACCCTGCATAAGAAAGGAAGACAAAAAATGACCAAATAATAGGGAAACGATACTTTGTAAACAAGCAAAAAACCACCAAAGGAACAGCATACCATGGGTGCACAATAGTTGCAAGAGCAAAATATATAAACAATGCCCAGAGTAAAACCCCAGGTATATTTTGCTTTTTGAGATTTTCCTGCAGGCTGATAAACACAACAATCACAACTGTAAAAAAAGCCAACCACATACCGGCAGTCTGGATGACATTGTAGCCCTTCAGCCAAAAACCAATTTCCCGAATGATGTAAAATATGCTAGCATTAAACTCGAACTTGGCAAAATATAGTCCGATGCTGGAGGATAAACCACTGAATTGTGTAGTTCCCATGAAAGGCACAAAAGCAACCCCTACCAGAATAAGTGTAATTGCATAAAAAACCATGGCTTTTTTTAGCTTCAACCTCCGAAGAAAAAATGGAAGCATCAATATCGGTGTCAATTTTGAAGCGATAGCAAGTGCAAACGACATTGCCCCAAAAGCCAATTTGTTTTTTTTAAGCAAATAAACTGACAACAACACAAAAAATATCAAAAAAGCCTCAAAGTGTATATTCCCAACTAACTCTATGGTCACCAGTGGGTTCAATATATAAAGTAAAGCCAGCTCTCTTTTAAGCTTATGGATTTTCAGTAGTTTTATAATTAAAATAATAGACCCAATCTCCATGAGCAGCATAAAGATTTTCATGACCATGACCGCAGATGTCAAATCCTCTTTGCCTAGAATTGCCGAAACCCAAAATATAAACTGACACACTGGGGGATAAACAGTATGGTAATCCGGGGAATTCAACGCAGCGAAAAGATTCGCATCGAGAGCAGCAATGGTAATAGATGGATTTTCCATGATTTCTCTAGGGAGGTAGAGAAAAGGATTTATCTGATTATTAACCAAAATTCCATCCCAAAAAAATCGATAAAAATCATCGGACAAACTCGGAATGGAAAACACAAAAATCAATCGAAAACCAATGCCAAATGCCAAAAGAAAATTAAAACTCAATACCGACTTTGTCAAAATCAAGTACAGCAAAAACAAAATAGCGTAGCTGCCCAACAGTGTGAAAGTATCTGTTCTTGGAGTATAAAAGGCAATTTGCGCATAGAGCACTATCGACATGAACGCCAATACAAAGGATGACATTTGCCCTGGTCTGAGGGCTATTAAATCTGAAATTATTCCCCGGAAACTCATAAGTACTTTACGATTGTCCACAAAATTTTATACCCTGCCATAATAGTTCCTTTCACCGTTCCCGACACTTTTGACTGACCAATTCTGCGTCGGTAATCTACCGGAACTTCCATGGATTTTAGACCCTTTTTGGCAGCTTTCAACTGCATTTCGACCGTCCAACCATAGGTCTTATCTTTCATGTCGACCTGCATCAATTGCGCAAAGCGAATAGCCCTAAATGGCCCTAGGTCAGTAAATTCCACTTTGTATAAAACCCGAAGAAGGGTGGTCGCTAACCAATTGCCAAATATTTGTTGCGGAGTCATCGCCCCCTTTTCCTTTTGTCCCAATGCTCTTGAGCCGATTACCATGTCTGCCTGTTTTTTTAGAATTGGCTCCACTAATTTAGGCATTTCCGCAGGGTAATCTGAATAATCAGCATCAATAAATACCACAATATCATGGTCTTTAACGGGTTTTCCATTTAGATATTCGATCCCCTTGAGGCAAGCATTTCCATATCCTTTTCTTGGTTCGTCGAGTACAGTTGCCCCACAGGAAATCGCCTGCTCCACTGTATTGTCCGTTGAGCCGTTGTTGACCACAATTATTTCCTTTACCAAATTTTTGGGAATTTCCGAAACAACATTGCAAACTGCATTTTGCTCGTTGAACGCGGGAATTATAACAAATATAGCTGGAGCCTGAATTTCATTCATTTGCAAAGAATTGATTTTGGTATAAAAGGAAATGTCAGCAAAAGAACAATTATTAATTCTCGTGTACAACTCATTGATCAGATACAAATGACTACGTGCTTTTTCAGATAACTGGCTATTTCTTTTCCCGCCAGTACAAACTCACCATTGTCACAGCTAAAAACGCCACTACCCACGCCACCAATCGGGAGGATAAAAACTGATCGAATTCCGGGAATCCAGACCAAATAATTGTTACAAGAGTTCCACTAACCATTCCAGCAAGAACACCTCTTGCTGTAGTTTTCTTCCACCATAAAATCATCAACAGTGCAGGGCCAAAAGATGACCCCAATCCTGCCCAAGCGTAGGAAACTAGTGCAAATACTAAATCTTGAGAAGTGATGGAAATCACAAATCCAAGTGCCCCTACTGCGATAGTTATTATTCGGCTTAGCTGCAAAAGCTTCTTTTCTGAAACCGTGTTATGTTCTAGTGTTTTATGATAAATATCCTCAATGACTGATGAAGTGATTACGAGCAACTGCGAATCAGCAGTGGACATCATGGCGGCGATGGCACCCGAAATAAATATTCCTGCAAGCCAGGTCGGTAGTAGGTCATTGGCGAGTTGGGGCATAATATTTTCCACATCCTCAAATGCCCCTTGGCCATAATACACCATCCCTACGATTCCGATAAGCAACGCCCCGGTAAATGCCGGTATCGCCCAAACAAAAGCAATTCGGCGGCTTATTTTGATATTCGACGCTTTGTCGATCGACATAAAACGGGTCAATAAATGAGGTTGCCCCATGTAGCCCAACCCCCAACTGAGCCCACTCACTATTACAGCAAAGGCCGCCCATCCGGTTTTTCCACCAGTTATATCTGAGAAATCAGTTCCTGCATTCGACAGCGCAGCTCCAATGTTTTCATGTTGCTCCATAATTTCCACAAGTCCTACGGCAGGCAAAATAACTAACGCCCCGAACATGATAATACCTTGTATCAAGTCCGTCCAAGCAACAGCCAAAAAACCTCCCATCATCGTATAAAAGACGATTACAACCGTTCCTAATAATATTCCATACAAGTTTGGAATACCAAATGTCACATTTAAAACCTTCCCTGCACCATTGAACTGTGCAGCGAGATAGAAGGTAAAAAAGAAAATAATAATGAGGGTAGCAATGAGTCGAATAGGCTTTTGTAAAGTGTTAAATTTCGCTGCAAAAAAGTCAGGAAGTGTAATGGAAGCAGTTTCCTCCGACTGTATCCTAAGCCTTTCTGCAATAAACAGCCAATAAAAAACAATCCCTGACACACAGCCAATTGCATCCCACATGCCAATGAAACCAGAGGCATATCCTAACCCTGGAAGCCCTAAGAGCAGCCATGCGGATTCCCCAGAAGCACGTTCCGAAAACGCTACCACCCATGGATTCATGGATCTTCCTCCGAGGATAAAATCCTCATGAGATTTGTTGCGCTTGTACATCACGAACCCTACGATCAGGATGATCAATAAATAAAGTATGAAACCAACTAATGTAAAGGACATATAGAAAAAACTTGATCGCTAAACAGTCATTTTTCCATGAGACTTACAAATCAAAAAACTGGTATTCGTAATTGTGATCAATTGACAAGGATGGAGGATAAATGAAAAATAAGTCGGCAAAATGTCAATAAATTCCATGAATTCACCAGTTTAACAGCTTAATTCTTTTAATTATATAGTATTTTTGTTAATAATAATATAAACAGGGAAATAGGCAAAGTATCTGTTGGTTTTTATAATTTCCCAACGCAATTAGCGTATTTTGTCAATTCAAACACTAACAAACTTCATTAACAATCTCAATGGCCAAATCAAATAAGTTTGGGACTTTCGGAGGGGTTTTTACACCCTCCATACTTACCATATTAGGTGTGATAATGTACCTGAGGCTTCCTATGATTGTGGGACAGGCAGGGCTGATCGCCACGATAGGGATTATAATAGTTGCACATATCATATCGTTGACGACAGGTTTGAGCGTTTCTTCGATTGCTACTGACAAAAAAGTTAAGGCAGGAGGAACATACTATATGATTTCCAGAAGCCTGGGGCTGCCCATTGGGGGGACCTTGGGTTTAGCTCTCTTTGTTGGCCTTTCATTCAGTGTCAGTCTATACCTCATAGGATTTTCGGAGAGCTTTTTATCTTACTGGGGGTTTGAGGTAACCAAAGACAACATTAGAATCGCTGGAAGTATTGTCTTATTTATAGTCACAACAATTACCCTCATAAGTACATCACTTGCCATTAAAACACAATACTTTATAATGGCGGCAATAGTGCTATCACTTGTTTCCATTTTCTTCGGGAATCACGATTATGCTCCGGGTGCGCCATTGATAAGTACACCCTCTCCAACAGTTTCATTGATGGTTTTATTTGGCATTTTCTTTCCTGCAGTAACCGGGTTTGAAGCAGGGGTAAGTATGTCAGGAGATCTCGAAAATGCAAAAAAATCCATCCCTGTTGGGGCAATTTCTGCCATTATAGTTGGACTTATATTTTATATAGTATTAGCATTTTTCTTTTCCTATACTGTAAACGGAGAAATGCTTGCCAATGACAGTGACGTACTTCTGAAAATATCTTGGGTCCCGCAATTAGTCGTGGCAGGAATATGGGGCGCAACACTTTCATCCGCTTTGGGTAGTATTTTGGGGGCTCCCAGAATATTGCAGGCCACTGCAGTTGATGGCATTTCTCACAGATTATTTTCCCGTGGTGTAGGTAAGTCAAACGAGCCTAGAAATGCGCTTTTACTAACATTTGTTATTGCTGAGGCAGGAATTCTTATTGGCGAGTTAGATGTTATTGCTAGGGTGGTTTCTATCTTTTTTATAACTACCTATGGGTTTTTAAACCTTAGCTGCGCGTTTGAACGATGGTCTAGTGCGGATTTTAGACCGGAATTTAAAACCCCCATTTGGGTAAGCATGTTGGGAGCCATAGCCTGTTTATTGGTCATGATCCAATTGGACTTTCTTGCTACACTTGCCGCATCGGTTATCCTCGGATTGATATTTTTCTATCTAAAGAAAAAGGAACTTACTCTACAAAGTGGCGATACCTGGAGCGGGGTTTGGGCTTCACTGGTAAAATCAGGACTGGAATATCTGAGCAGTAAAACCGAGCACAACAGAAATTGGCGACCAAATATTTTACTCTTTCATGGATCAAACCTAAGCCGGCCTCATTTGCTGGAGCTTGGCAAGGATCTTTCAGGTAAACTCGGCATGCTCACTGCCTTTGAACTTAATTTAACAGGCCAACAGTCTATTCTGAAAAATGAGACAGCCGTAGAAAAAGAAGAGGAAGAAAAAGATGCCCGGCGATTCTTTTCATTTCAATATGGTGCCAAAGATATTTATCAAGGAATAGAAGAAATCTCCCGAGTTTATGGATTTTCGGGCATCAAGCCTAATACCATCTTGATGGGGTGGACTAAAAATGATAAACGTTTAGAAGATTTTGGGCAATTGGTCAGTAGTTTCAACAAAAGCCGCCTAAATTCCATCTTTCTAAATATTAATACAGAACGTGAGTTTGGCAACCATAGCAGCATTGACTTCTGGTGGAGTGGCTATGGCAGCAATTTGGCATTTGCGATCAGTATTATCCGATATCTCTCCAGCGGAGCCCATTGGAAAGATGTGAAAATTAGGTTATTTGTCCCGATCCACAATACATTGCTTACGGAAAAGGTATATACTACCCTTGAGCGGATCATCGATCAGTACCGCATCGCTGTGGAAATCAATGTCGTGAATAATTCTATTGAAAAACTATCACCCTACCAATTGATAGAGCGTGAATCTGCGGATGTCGATCTGGCCATAGTTGGATTACCCAATCGTGGATACGAGCAAATGGGGCCTTTCGTAGATGAAATAAACAAACTATTGCCCCGATTAGGTTCCACTTTGCTCATAAATGCTTCTAATCAATTTGAAGAATATGACCTCGAACTGAATGACCGATCCACCGAAATCATTAAAGATGAAAGAATAGAACTTGAACCATTTCCACAATTTCTATTCCCGATCATTACAGAAGAGATCAGCCGTCTGGATGCTGAAATGAGTGAATTGGTGAATAAATTTTTTGACAAGACTTTCTTACCACATTTGCTGGAATCAAATGATTGGATACAAAATTTAAATGACACGATAGATACCACTACGCAAAATTTTATAAAGGCCAACGAAGTAAGCGACCAATACAGAAGGAACAAGGCTTTCTTCAAAATCAAAAATGAATTTTACTATAAAGTCACCAGTCTGTTTGAAAAAAAACGTGCCTACAAATTCAATGAATTAAAACACCTCACAGAAAAAGGCATTCAATGGTACCTTAACGAAATCAATGAAAAGGTAGCTTCAATCAGCAATAGCTACCGAATAGAGCACCACAAGTTGAGTTTCCAGTTGCAGAAGCAGGATTCCATTGGTATGAAATGGTACAAAATACGCAAAAAATCCATGCATCTTTTTGCAAAAAAGACCATACCGGTGAAGGCACGCTATAGGGATCTCGCAGAGCATTATATCAAAAACCGCCAGACCATTGTATTACATCAGACGCTATCAAATTTCGAAATATGGTCTTATAAATTCATTCACTCCCTAAAAACCCAAATCAACGCCATAGATGAATATATCGATCAGTCAGGGTTGAAGTATATCAATGAAGAATTGACCACGCTACAAATAGAACAGGCAAAAACCAAATTGCTCCTCGAGGTGCAGCAGATAGAACACACGATCATTCAGGAGCAGACCAAGATTATGCAAAGCCTGCTTTCTTCTTATCGAAAGGAAATCATTCGCCTAGGGTATGACTTGGAGGAGATTCATGTGAATAAAATTGCCAGGCAAAACCGAATGGTTTCCAAGGTGATCGGAAAGGCTAGAAAACATATTTTAGCATTCCCGGAGCAGTGGTTTGACAAGGCAATATTATACTATACCAAACTTGATGCTGATGTGATCATGACGGCATTCAGAAGCCGAACACTGAAACTAGTGGATGACTATATCTCCGATATTCAGGTGAATTTCCATCAAAAAATGACACGGGACATTCGCAAACTGAAAACTAAAATTGAAGATAATGAAGCAACTCCAGAAAAACTGCGTGAAATCAAAGTAGAAGTATCTGGAGTTATAAGCATGAGGGTATTTCAGGAATTCAAAATCCTGAATATGGAAATAATGAAGCTCATTGACGTACTGCCAAAGGAAATGGCTTTACCAAGAGAAGATGATTCCAACAAAGGCAATTTGGAACCCGTATTAGTACCAATCTCTAAAATTACCAGGCATTTTTTCGAATCCCGCTTTGTTGGGCAAATTATGGATCGGCTTGACAAAACAGAGGAAGCCGTGGCCAGGCTCATACACGAAATCAATGACCAAATGAACCTCACCAGATTTAGTATTGACAATTTGGATGAGGGAGCTGAACTCGGCGAGCGAAACAAAGACACGATCATCAAAGATCTTCTGGATCTTTTGGATGAAAAAACAGAAGAAATTGAAGCGCTCTACCTTGCTATACGACAACAATTTGAAAACGCCCTTGACGAAGCATTGGAGCCGCTGGCATCTTATAAAATAATTGAAAGTGCGAAGGCATTCACTACTCAAATTCGTGGTTATCAGGGCAGGCGCATCAGGGATATTCTCGGCTACCGTACGAAGGCGCTGAATACTTCTATCATGAAACAAATGGCCCGTATCTGGTACACCAAAAGTGAGGGTGTGCTGCTAGCCAAGCGACTGATCGAAACAGAAAGTTCAAAATCTCGGAATGAAAAAATCCTCGATATTGTAGAGCACATGACCCCCAATTCCAAAGTGATGAACGGCCTTCCCCACTATTATAAAAGCCTATTTAGTGGCAGATCGAATATCTCCGAAGAATTTTGGGTAGACATGAAGCGGGAACAGGAAATATTCAACAAAGCCATTGCCCGCTACAAGTCTGGTATTAAAGGTGGAATATTGGTGACTGGTGAGCGTAACTGCGGTAAGACTACCCTTTGTCAGTATGTACTCAAAAAACAGTTTAAAAATGACCAGATTTTCCATGTATTCCCGCCGGTGGAAGGATCTGTTGATTTACAAGATTTTGAACATGAGCTTGGCAAGGCTACGGAGATACCAAGAAATAAATCGGAAATTTTCAATACCCTACCTTTCGGAAGTGTTATTGTATTTCATGACATGGAACTATGGTGGGAAAGATCACCCAACGGCTTGGAATTAATCAGAGAGATTCTTAGTGACATTGATCAGTACAGCAAGTCATATCTCTTTGTCATCAACATGAATCTATTTGCCTATGAGTTGGTAAACAACATCATTCAGTTGCAGGATCACCTGATAGGTGTAATCCAGTGCCAACCATTCGATTCTGAAAATCTCAAGACCCTGATCATGAAGAGGCACAAATCCAGCGGCTTGAGTTTCGTATTGGAAAACCGCGCAGAGGAAAACATGTCTCAACTAAAAATGGCAAAACTCTTTTCCAGTTACTTTGATTTTACCAAAGGGAATCCGGGTGTGACTCTAAATACATGGCTGAGCAGCATTCGCCAGTACAAAAATGAGCAACTGTTTATCAATTATCCTTCGATGCCTGACTTGGAAATTCTTGATGATATCGATGAAGCAGACGTGATCATATTACAGCAAATCGCCATGCACAAACGCATGGATTTACAGAAGCTTGCCCGCGTGTTCGACACAAAAGAATATGAAATGGAAGAATCTATCAGACCATTGCGGCTCAATGGGCTGGTAAGTGAAAAATCTGAAGGGGTGTATGTCGTCAATCCCTATGTGGAGCCAGTTGTTGTAAAAATGTTGAAACAAAAGAAATTGCTGTGAGTCTGTCAATGTTGATCATATTGTTTTTTCTGCTGTTAGCAGCCAATTTTCTGCTAAGAAAAATCCTTCAGGATGTCAAAATAAAGTCCGAAAAACTATCATTTATCCATAGATATTTCCCGGTTTTAGAATTGATTGTCTGGGCAGTGGTGATTATTTGGGTTTCTAATAACCTAGTCAGTAATACGAGATTTCACCTGTATGTCAATTTCCTTACGGTCACTCTAGGGTTTGTCTTGATCTCATGGTTTTTTATTAAAGATTATATCTCCGGCATACAAATCAAATCACGATTCTTACTTTCATCTGGTCAAAATATTAGGTGTGCACAAGCCAATGGCACCATCAAAAAAATGGGGTTGCTACTGATGGAAGTGAAATCTGAAAATGGAAGCGACTTCAAAATACCATACAGCCAAATAGATCAAAAGTCCATAGAAATCAATTTCCGTGAAAAAGGCGTTGGAGAAAAATCAATTAAAATTGTACTAAGTTCCAAACTCAAGAGTACCGATACAATCCAAAAAATAATGGAACTGGTCGTAAATTCTCCATGGAGTTCATACAAATCTCCGCCAGTGATCAATGTGACGGAGATGGAAAATGACTTGGTCTGTTATGAAATTTCCTGCGTAACAGTTGGAGCTAATGGAAATAAGAGATTGAAAGAATTGATCCAAAAAGAGTTTCCCACGAGTAAAACGATAAGCAGCTAGATACTAGAATCGGCCATTGTCTCTAAGCCATGTCACTGACTCCTTGATTGCCTCCAAAGATCCATATTTGGGATCATAACCCAGAAGCCGTTTTGCTTTCTCGATACTACAGTTCGGGCTATGTGCGATATGGTCCCAAGTCGCCTCGGCATCTCCTTCACTTACAGTTAATTTCCAATCCTGCCAAGGTAAAAAACCCAAATTGGTCTCTTTGCCAAACCAATCTGCCATTGCCTCGGCATACCCTCTGAGGGTGATGGCTTGAGGCGAAACGATATGGAAATTTTTACCTACCGAATTGTCAAAATTCTGGATAGCACGCACAAAAGCCTGCGCCACATCTGAGGCATGCACATGGTGCAAGGTTTCCATGCCTAGGTTCGGCAAAAGTACTTCCAAACCCATGGATAGTTTTTTATACACTTCGATGTTAAAGTTCGCAGCAGGATTGACCGGAACCCATCCCGGCCCAACGATATGCCCTGGATGCAGTATAGAAACAGGAAAATCATGATCTTGATTTTGCGAAAGTAAATATGCCTCTATAGCCGCTTTTTGGATACCATAATCATCAAACGGATAGCGGGGCTGCGATTCTATTGTTGGCACAAGGCTGCTATGTCCATGCACCCAAGTCGTGCCGCAATGCAAAAAATGCCTTACTTTTCCATGAAGTGCCTCCACAATATGCTTGGCACTCTCTGGTGTAAAACAAATCATATCAATCACCACTTCGGGATCGAGGGCTGCGATCTGAGGCCCAAAATTGTTTGCCATTTCAGCTTGTGCCCTGTCGATAGTAACTTGCCGCACGTCACTCCACGCATCGTCTACCTGGTAAGGTTTGCTTTGTTGTCGACTCACCACAACTACCTCATGGCCGGCAGCTACCAGCATGGGTATCATGTATGTGCCAACGTGCCCTGTACCTCCGATTATGACTATTTTCATTTTGTGGGTTGATTCAATTTGACTAAAGAGTATGTGCTTCTAATCAATACTTGCTCGGTATACCTATGGGCTACGATAGCAATAATTATTTCATAAATGTTATATTTGAGATAGAAAATTATTTTAATATAAAAATTATTTATTATGAAAAAATTAACTGCAATCATTTTATCAGCATTCCTATTGCTAAGCACTGTTCCCGTCCAATTAAGGGCTGAAGGAGATAACAATCCAGAATCTACCAAAAATGCTGAAGCACTCGAGGCCCAAGTATTGCTTCAGAGATTGGAAGAAATCAAAAATATGGATATGTCGGAACTCACTTCTGCCGAAAAAAAGGAGCTTAGAAAAGAAGTGCGTGAAACGAAAAAGACGCTAAAAACGAACAGTAAGGGAGTTTACCTCTCCGTTGGTGCCATTATAATCGTCATCCTTCTCTTGATTCTTTTGCTATAATTTTTAAAACCAAAATACCCTATCCAACAAAACTATGCAAACCATTTTAGGCTCCGGAGGAGCGATAGGCGTTGAGTTGGCTAAGGCTCTACGAAACTTCACCAATGAAATCAGGCTGGTTAGCCGCAATCCAGAAAAGGTAAATCCTACAGATGAATTGATGCCGGCAGATCTGTTGAAATCTGCTGATGTGCAAAAGGCCGTCCATGGATCTGAGGTGGTTTATCTCACCGTAGGACTGCCATACAGCCTAAAGGTGTGGGAAGAAAACTGGCCAATACTCATGGAAAATGTAGTGAATGCGTGCATCAAGAATAATAGCAAGCTAGTGTTTTTTGACAATATCTATATGTATGATGCAAGCTGCCTAAATCGCATGACTGAGGAAACGCCGATAAATCCTCCAAGTAAGAAAGGCAAGGTCAGAAATGAAGTTGTGGAGATGATCTTGGAGAAAACCCGCGAAGGTAAACTAACCGCCCTGATCGCCCGCTCTGCTGATTTTTATGGCCCCAACGTTAAGGGAACAAGCATGCTTACGGAGATGGTATTCAAACCACTGAGCACTGGAAAAAAAGCCAACTGGATGGGCAATGTTAATTGTAAACACTCCTTTACTTACACCCCGGATGCCGGAAAAGCAACTGCTCTTTTGGGAAATACCGAAGATGCCTATAATCAGGTTTGGCACTTGCCCACGGCTTCAGATCCTTTTACCGGCAAAGAATGGATCGTAGCCATTTCCAAAGAAATGGGAGTAAAACCCGATTATAGGGTTGCGTCCAAATTCATCGTAAAAATTATGGGGTGGTTCATGCCGATCATGAAAGAGATGATCGAAATGTTGTACCAGTACGAACAAGATTATGTTTTTGACAGCAGCAAATTCGAGCAGCGATTTGATTTCGAGTCAACTCCCTACTTGACCGGAATAAAGAAAATTGTCGAGAGTGATTACAAATAATATTTGAGCACAATCATCTCGTTACAATTCCGACATGGATGTAAACGACATTTTTGTTTTATTTGGAGATGCGATTGAGCTTCAGGAAAAAACTGTCCTATTTTTTTGTTAGGGTAACCCATTTTGAGTATTGGCCTTTCTGGCTGTTTTATTTTCCCATCTATTTTTATGGACTTTACCTGGCTTTTCGCGCCCGCTCGTTCATGTATTTCTCCACGACCAACCCAGCTATGAAATATGGGGGAGTCATCGGCGAATCTAAATCTAAAGTGCTTTCATGGATTCCAGAGGCTTTTAAACCCAAATCCCTTTACTTCGGGCACTCGACACCTGTCTTCAAAGTTTTAGAATATATTTCCCAAAACGCTGTTGAGTTCCCATTTATCATTAAGCCTGATGTGGGCGAGCGCGGCAAACATGTGGAATTGATCAAAGACGAGTCGGCTTTGCACAATTATTTGACCTACAGAAAGCAAGCCTTCATCGTTCAGGAATATATTGATTCCGAATTGGAATTGGGCATCATGTATTATCGCATGCCGGGTGCGGAAGGTGGCCAAGTAACTTCTGTGACTCAAAAAGGATTTCTAACCGTGATAGGCGATGGCTTTTCAAAGCTTGAGGATCTCATACTGAACGAAATTCGTGCACAGGGTCGTTTGGACTATCTTATGGAAAAGTTCAAGGGAGAATTGGATGTCGTAGTGCCAAAAGGAGAAAAAAAGCATCTGGAACCCATTGGAAACCATTGCCGAGGAACGACCTTTTATAATGCAAACCACCTGATCAATCCTAACCTAAACCTTGTAATTGATAAAATTGCCTCAGAAATTCAAGGGTTTTATTATGGTCGCTTCGACCTGAAAGTTGAGACGCTCGAGGATTTATATACAGGAACAAATATAAAAATATTGGAACTGAACGGTGTGAGCTCCGAGATCGCCCACATTTACGATCCCGATTACAAGCTGGTTCAAGCCTATCGGAATATTATCCATCACATGAACATCATGGCCAAAATAGCCAAAAAAAACCATGAATTCGGGAAAGAGTATGCTCCCTTGATCAAATTTTTAAAAGACCTGGCTGGGCATTTGAGTGGGTAAAAGCTTCAATCTCATTATCGCTTTCATGGAAATATAATACTTTATCCCCTATTTGAAAGGATGTAATCATCAATAACCCGAATACTCCGAGAAGTGAAAGACACGATTTTTTTTGATTTTTTAGACTTCCCGGCTGCCAAAATCTAAGTTCTCTAAATTTTATTTGAAAAAATAAATATTTTTTTTCTTAACACATTTTCAATTTTCGCCTGAAAAAAAATCAATTTCTTATTCCTTTTAAACAAAGCTTCATGTTTTTATTAAAGTCGCAATATTTATTAATATTTATTGCGAATCATAATATTTTATTCTAATAATATTATGATATTAATAATTTAAGCTCTTATATTTGCATCGAAGGTTGATCATAAACAAACTAAAATTTTCAACTATGAAACGATTTACAACCAAAACAATGGCCGTGCTTGCAATAGTTGTAGGAATGGCCACAGCGGTAACAGCACAAACAAAGGAAGTAAGGTTTACTCCTCTGACCAATGATATTTTTAGTCTGACTTATTTGAATCAGGGAGAGTGTAAACTAAAAGCAGAAGTACTCGACAGTAAGGGTAATGTGCTGTGTTCTGAGAAGTTCAATGAGAATAAATCCTTTAGAAAGCAGTTTAGTTTCCAAAATCTGGGAGAAGGCAATTTTTCATTCAAGGTTACAGACGGAGAAGGTGTTTATACCACCAAAATCAAGAGAACCTATGACGGAAGTATGACTGCATCGATAAATAAGGTTGACGGAGGGGATGCAAAGGTTATCGTAAATGGAATGTACGCAGATCCTATTTACCTCAATATTTATGAGGGCAGCAAAGTATTGGCTTCGAATGAATATATTGATGAAGGATCAAGTTTTTCAAAGGAGTATAGCTTTGAAGATGTAAATACAGATGACATTGTGATCGAAGTTGTCGCAGTCAAAAAGGTGTTGGCATCCGTAAAATTTTAAAGAGTATTGTCTAGTAGTTTTTTCATAATTTTGGGTTAGATGAATTAGGGCGAGTCGCCAAACTCGCCCTTTTTTTATGCCCTTTTCTCCCCTATCAAAACATTGTATATTAGCCACATTAGATGCTGAGATTCTAAAAAGCTCCAGAATCCATTGGGATATTTTCAAAATTAATTCCCAAAGAGTTTATTATGCAATGAAGTGTAAGTAAATTCGCCGTTTCAATTTTAGCATGTTTTAAATGATTATAGAAACGGCTGATCGGCTGAAAATCACCAAGGAATACTATTTTTCCACCAAGCTTCAGGAAGTTCGGGAATTGATGGCCCGTGGAAATGATATTATCAGCATCGCCATTGGCAACCCTGACATGCCTCCTTCACAAGCTACTATTGACGAACTAAATAAACAGTCAAATATCCATGAAAACCATGGCTATCAATCGTACCGCAGCATCCCAGAATTACGCCAAGCAATTCGCGATTGGACTTTGAAAACATACAATGTTTCGCTTGATGCTGAAAGTGAAATTTTGCCACTAATCGGCTCAAAAGAAGGAATTACGCATATTTCCTTAGCCTTTCTTAACCCCGGTGATGAAGTGCTGGTACCGGAATTGGGATACCCGGCATACAGTGCTGTCGCAGAAATGGTCGGCGCTAAAGCCGTTAAATACCCCATGCTCGAAAATGAAAATTGGATTCCTGATTTGCAGACCTTGCAACAATCAGATTTGAGCAAGGCAAAAATCATGTGGATCAACTACCCTAACATGCCTACGGGTGCTCCGGCCAATAAAAAGGCCTTTGAATCCATGATTTCCTTTGCAAAGAAAAATAGCATCCTCATTTGCCATGACAATCCTTACAGTTTGGTTTTGAACGAAGGGGCACCATTGAGTTTGCTTTCTGTGCCGGGAGCAAAAGAGGTGGCTTTGGAGCTTAACTCCATGAGCAAGTCGCACAACATGGCCGGATGGCGCATCGGCTGGGTGGCGGGTGACAAATCGTACATCGATGCCATTGTCAAAATAAAGAGCAATGTGGATTCAGGCATGTTCAAACCAATGCAACTGGCTGCGGCAGCCGCCTTGCAAAACCCAGAATCATGGCACATAGCGAGAAACGACGAATACCGAGAACGACGCGAACTGGCATATCAGATTTTGGATCGGCTGTCATGCACTTATGACAAACGCCAAACAGGCATGTTTTTGTGGGCAAAGGTAGATGATGCCATTGGTTCTTCGGAAAAACTCGCTGATTATCTATTATACAAAAAAAATATCTTTGTAACTCCCGGTTTTATCTATGGAGAAAAAGGAGAAAAATACATCCGCATTTCACTTTGCCTAAAGCAGCAATTGCTCCAAAAAGTATTGCAAAGACTCGAATCAATTGACATAACAGAGATATGAACGTTGCTATTGTAGGTGTGGGCCTTTTGGGCGGTTCTTTTGCCATGGGGCTAAAAACCGTGGAAGATGGACATTATTATATAGGGGTAGATACCAATGAACAAAATTCGCTGATGGCGAAAAAGCTTGGCATCATCAACCAAAGCATGCATTTTACCCAAGCCGTTCAGTCTGCAGATTTGGTGGTACTCGCTACCCCAGTCAATGTCATCAAACGGCAGTTGAAGGAAGCATTGGATCTTTTACCAAAAGAATCCATACTAATCGACCTTGGCTCAACTAAAGAATCCTTTAGCAAAGAAGTAGCAAACCACCCCAAAAGAGATCAGTATATTTCTTGTCACCCGATAGCCGGTACAGAAAATTCCGGTCCAGAAGCTGCATTTGCCGCTTTGCTCAAGCACAAGCAGATGATCATCTGCGACAAGGAAAAAAGCAATAAAGTCTTGCTGGATCGGATGATAGCTATTTTCAAAAAATTAGAAACGCACATCAACTATATGAAAAGTGATGAGCACGACCTCCACATCGCCTACGTATCGCACCTGAGCCATATCAGTTCCTTCGCGCTTGGCCTCACTGTTTTGGAAAAAGAACGTGATGAAAAGAGCATTTTTACCATGGCTGGATCGGGTTTTTCTTCAACTGTCAGGTTGGCCAAAAGCTCGCCGGATATGTGGTCGCCAATCTTCACACAAAATGCCACAAATATCTCTAAAGCTTTAGAAGCTTATATTTTTCAATTAAATAAATTCAAAAAAATAATTGATGAAGGAGCCGAAGATGAAAGCTACATGTTGATGGAAAAAGCAAATGAAATCCGAAGGGTTTTGATGGGAATAGAAAAAGTATAACTTGTAAAAGTTTTATAACCTATACCATCGTGCGCCGCAAATGAGCAAACCCAAGGCAATCCTAACATTTTTTGTTTTAGCTATTTTCATTGCTTGGTCTCCAGTTTCCGGTCAAACGCAAAAAGTTGATTTCCTACAACCGAGCAAGGAGCTTCCTCAATACTGGGAAATAAATGGCAAGCCCATCATGCTGCTTGGAGGATCGGTCGAGGACAATCTATTCCAACTAAAAAATGTAGAAAGCCAACTTGATCTGCTACAATCCGTTGGTGGAAACTATGTGCGAAATACCATGTCGAGCAGGGATGATAGCAACCTATGGCCATTTCATAAAAATGATGATGGGCTTTACGATCTCAGAAAATGGAATGATGATTATTGGAAACGGTTTGATAATTTTCTTCAAGCCTGTGCTGATCGCGACATCGTGGTGCAGGTCGAACTATGGGCGACCTTTGATTTTTATCGCGAGAATTGGCTCGTAAATCCATTCAACCCAAAAAACAATGTGACCTACTCGGCAGAGCGGGTTAATTTAAGAACAGAGGTGAATTCACACCCAACATTTCGGGAGAACAATTTTTTCTGGTCAGTGCCTAGTCAGGAAAGCAACCTATTCCTGTTAGACTACCAACAACGATACATCGACAAGTTACTTTCTATTTCATTGAAATATAATAATGTGCTGTACTGCATGGACAATGAAACCTCCGTCACTTCCGAATGGGGAAAGTTTTGGTCGCTTTATATCAAAAAAGTGGCGCAAGAAAACGGCAAACAAATCTACACCACTGAAATGTGGGATCCGTGGAACCTCGATCACGTGGCGCATCGGGAAACTTCAGACCATCCGGAAATCTATGATTTTGTGGACATTTCGCAAAACAACCACAACTCAGGCGACAACCATTGGGATAATGGCCTGAAGCAAATAAACCGTTTGAAATCCAACAACACCATGCGCCCGCTCAACAATGTGAAAGTCTATGGCAATGACGGCGGAGCGCATCAAACCACCCAAAATGCGATAGAATCCTTTACTAGAAACGTACTTTTTGGAGCCGCCAGCACGAGGTTTCACAGACCCACTTCAGGACAAGGGATCAACGAAACCACTCAGGCTGTGATCCAAAGTATGCGATCATATGTCAAAAAAGCAGATTTTTTCCATGGATCTCCAGCGAACGATTTGCTGACAGGACGAGAAGAAAATGAAGCATATTGCCGCGCAATAGAAGGAAAAGAATACGGTATTTATTTCCCGAAAGGTGGAGAAGTAAAACTACAAATTGACGCAAAAAAGCCTCAAATATCCATAGAATGGCTCAATATTCTAGAAGCTACATGGACCGAAAAAAGCATTATAAATCCATCAAATAAACGATTAACCATCACGAGTCCGGCAGGTGAAAACTGGCTGGCATTCATCAAAATCGAATAAAATATGTTTACCACAAAAGACAATAATCAAATATCTGAAAGAGGTTCTGACCTGAAAACTGTAGCGCAACAGATTGAAAATTTCAAAAATGGATTTCCTTTTTTGAAACTAGAAAAAGCTGCTACTCCGGAAGATGGCATCCTCACCCTGAACCAAGACGAGATTGAAGAGCTCACGTCCTTCTATGACGATCAAAGCAAGCAAAAGCAAATTGTGAAATTTGTCCCGGCTTCTGGTGCTGCGAGTCGGATGTTCAAGTTGCTGTTTGGTTTTTTAGAGATTTGTGATGACGAACAAAAAAAGCAAATTGAACTGGACAAGTCCAAAGACGCACAATCCATCTTTACTTTTTTTGACCGCATAAAGGACTTTGCCTTTGCGGAAGACTTGGAAATTGAGCTCCAAAAGCATGGAAAATCCATGGATTCTTGCCTTGCTTATGGCGATCATGCCTCGATACTTTCGTTGCTCTTGGAAGACGGTGGGCTTAACTATGGAAGTTCGCCAAAGGGCCTACTGAAATTCCATTCCTATCCAACAGAAAAGCGCACTCCATCCATGGAGCATTTGGCAGAAGGGGCGCTCTATGCCCAATCAGCCAATAATGTGGTCAATATCCATTTCACAGTTTCGCCCGAGCACCGCCAACGATTTGCCGCACATATTGCAAAAAATACCGCCGCTTTTGAAGCAAAATATGGCGTAAAATTTCAAGTCTCCTTTTCAGAACAAAAATCGTATACAGATACCATCGCTGTCGATCTGAACAATGAGCCTTTCCGAAATGAAGATGGCTCGCTACTCTTCCGCCCGGCAGGTCATGGCGCGCTTATCGCCAACCTCAACGACATCGACGCGGATGTTATTTTTGTAAAGAACATTGACAACGTCGTACCTGACAAACTCAAGACAAGCACAATCGAATTTAAAAAAACGCTGGCTGCTATTTTATTGAAAATGCAGGGGTTGCTATTTAATTATTTGAATCAATTGGACGAAGGTGTTGACAGCGAAAAGATTGCTGAAATGCTCCACTTTTTGAAAAATGAACTCCATATAAAAAATGTTCCTTCGTTTAAGGACGATGCAGAAGCTATCGAATTTCTAAAAGCAAAATTCAACCGTCCATTGCGCATTTGTGGCATGGTAAAAAATGAAGGAGAGCCCGGCGGCGGGCCATTCTTTGCCAATAATGCTGACGGCACACAATCATTGCAGATCGCCGAGTCTTCGCAAATAGACATGGAAAATAAGCATCAAAAATCCATAGCGCAAGCGGCTTCCCACTTCAATCCGGTAGATTTAGTTTGTGGAGTAAGGGACTACAAAGGGCAAAAATTTGACCTGACGAAATTTGTAGATCACAGCACAGGCTTTATCTCCCAAAAGTCAAAAGATGGCAAAGACCTGAAGGCGCAGGAACTTCCCGGCTTGTGGAATGGTGCCATGTCTGACTGGAACACGCTATTTGTAGAAGTGCCCATCAGCACTTTCAATCCTGTGAAAACAGTCAATGACCTGCTGAGAGATCAGCATCAGTAAAAGGGGTCAAAATCCATGGATAATCCATATATTGTCATATGAATATTATAATGCGGATATCAGACATATGACTGATATCCGTACGTTTGTATGCCATTGCAGAAAAGAAAAGTCACCATACGTTCAAGCACATTTAATTTTGCTCGTACCTCACAAAATCAAAAGAGCTTTCACTTCCCCACCGCCACCCAAATTAATAATTCAAATATTTGCCAGTGATTTCATTTACTGGCGTTTTTTTGATTTCTAATATTCGCCAATTATTACTATCTTTGGCATAAATTAGATTTGAAATGCCGAAAATCATTGAAAATAGACTCATAGAGGAATTTAAAAACAGAGATGCTTTTTCAAGAGAAGAGCTATTTGACTTTTTTAGGTATTTCGAACCAGACCTTAAAGAAGGCACCTTTGGTTGGAGAATATATGACCTGAAGAATAAAAACATCATCAAATCTATTCAAAGAGGGTATTACACTATATCATACAAACCCAAGTACAAACCGGAGATTTCTGGAGAAATTTTAAAACTCGCCAAAGTAATTTCTGAGCGTTTTGAAGATGTAAAACATTGTATTTGGGATACTGATTGGATAAATGAATTTGCTCAACATCAATCAGGCAAAAAATTAATCATCATTGAAATTGAAAAAGATTTTATAGAATCACTCTACTATGAACTAAAGGACAACTTTAGATTTGATCTTTATCTTAATCCTGATGAAAAAGCGATTGACTTTTATATCTCTGAGAGTCAAAAGCCTGTCATTATAAAAAAACTAATCACTAGATCGCCTATTTCGAAAAGGACAGAAAAGAGAACTAAATTCTATACTCCCCTACTAGAAAAAATATTAGTAGACCTTTTCACAGAAAACAAACTGTTCTATTTCTATCAAGGTGCAGAATTGATGCACGTGTATGAAAACGCTTTAAAAAACTATACACTTAATTACACCAAATTATTTAGTTACGCCAAACGCAGAGACCGAGAACAAGACATTAAGCAGTTTATGACCAACAATATGTATCATCTAGTAAAAGATATAATAGAATGATAAAAGAACATTGTTTTACAGATGAGTGGCTAGACTCCTTCAAGAAACAGAAGAAACACAAACGTATAGACAAAGCTATTCTAGAAAAAATGATCTATGCATTGCATTTGCTTGAGCGTATTAAAGCAAATGGGCTTGAATTCACCTTTAAAGGTGGTACCAGTTTAGTTCTGCTATTGGAAGAAGGAAATAGGTTTTCCATTGATATTGATATCATCTGTAATACTGATAGAGAAGCCTTAGAAACAATATTGAACAAAGTTATTGACTCATCAAACTTCAAGTCATTCGAACTAGATGAACACCGCAGTTATAAGGAAGGTGTGCCAAAAGCACATTATTCTTTTGCCTTTAATTCTGCAACGAAAGGAAAATATTCTGGAACCATTCTTTTAGATGTCATAATTGAAGATTCTATATATCCAGAATTAACTGAAAGAGCTGTTGAAACCAAATGGATTGAAACGGAAAATGAAACAAAGATTGTAGTTCCCTCTATTGATGCTATTACTGGAGATAAGCTTACAGCTTTTGCTCCAAATACTGTTGGCATTCCTTATTTTAAAGGAAAAGACCAACAACCATTCTCAATGGAGATTTGCAAACAATTATTTGATTTAAGTAAACTCTTTGAAAGAATCGAAAATATGGAGATTGTTGCTCAAAGCTTTGAAGCCTTCGCCATACAAGAAATTGAATATCGTAAAACTGAAAAATCAGACTTAACTACAGAAAAAGTACTGCAAGACACGATAGACACTTGCGTCATTTTGGCTAAAAAAGGAAAAGGCTCAGTAGATGAAAAACAAAAATTCACTGAACTACAAAAAGGCATAAGGGCTTTCGGTACAGGTTTTCTTATGAATGGGAATTTTAGGATTGATGATGCTGTGCCAGCAGCTGCAAGAATAGCTTACCTATCTAGTAAGATTTTGCATAAAAAATCATCACCAATCGAATATTACAAAGGGCAAGACATAAAAGAATGGAATATTGAAAATCAAGAATGGAATTTCTTGAATCGACTCAAAAAACAACCAGATAAATCAGGTTTTTACTATTGGTACAAAGCCCTAGAAGTAATGAATTTGATTAATTAATATAAAAAAGACGCTGAATAAATGTTTGAACAAAGCTTTAAAAACATAGACGACATACTACATAAAGATGCAGGATGCGGAAGTGAATTAGATTATGTAGAACAAACCTCTTGGGTGTTGTTTTTAAAATATTTGGACGATTTAGAAAAGGACAAAGAAAATGCTGCTTTACTGTCTGGTGAAGAATATACAAGACTAATTGAACCAACATATCAATGGACAACTTGGGCAGCTCCTAAATTAGCAGATGGAAAGATTGACCACAATGCACAAACAGGAGATGATTTATTAGACTTTGTAAACAACGAACTGTTTCCTTACCTCAAGAAATTTAAATCAAATGCAACAAGTGCAGACACCATTGAATATAAGATTGGTGAAATATTCAGTGAGTTAAAAAACCGTGTTCAGTCTGGTTATAATTTACGAGAAGTAGTTGCCTTGGTAGATGAACTCCGTTTTAGAACCCACGCAGAACAGTTGGAAATGAGCCACCTGTATGAAGGAAAAATCAAAAATATGGGGAATGCAGGACGTAATGGTGGAGAATACTACACCCCACGTCCTTTAATTAAAACCATAGTAAAAGTAGTTGACCCAAAAATTGGAGAAACCGTTTATGATGGTGCGGTAGGTTCAGCAGGTTTCTTGGTAGAGGCTTTTGATTATATGCGACACCCAGCGGGTGCAGGCAATAAAAACAAACAACTTTCTACAGCAGATATCGAGACTTTACAAAAGAAAACCTTTTACGGTAAGGAGAAAAAATCGCTTGCCTATATTATTGGTATTATGAATATGATATTGCACGGAGTAGAAGCTCCTAATATTATACATACCAATACATTGGCAGAAAACATTGCCGACATACAAGAAAAAGACCGTTACAATGTGGTATTGGCAAACCCACCCTTTGGCGGAAAAGAACGTGCAGAAGTACAAGAAAACTTCCCTATTAAAACAGGAGAAACAGCTTCTTTGTTTTTACAACATTTTATTAAAATATTAAAAGCAGGCGGTTCCGCAGGTGTAGTAATTAAAAACACCTTTTTAAGCAATACTGATAATGCTTCTGTTGCAATACGTAAAGAATTGCTAGAGAATTGTAATCTACATACGGTTTTAGATTTACCAGGAGGAACATTTACAGGTGCAGGTGTAAAAACAGTAGTCTTGTTTTTCACCAAAGGTGAGCCTACTAAAAAAGTATGGTTTTATCAATTGAACCTTGATCGAAATTTGGGAAAAACCAATCCTCTAAACGAAACAGATTTAGCAGATTTTGTAGCCTTACAAAAAACAAAAGCCGAAAGCAAAAACTCTTGGAATGTACGTTTAAGTGATGTAGACCAAACTACTTTTGATCTATCTGTCAAAAACCCAAACACACCAGAAGAAGCACCACTACGACAACCCAATGAAATTTTGGAAGCATCCCCCCTAGCGCGGAAGTTTCTTCCGTGCCAAACGACTTGAGCAAAAAAGCCTTATTTTTCCATGAAAAATATAATGCGGCGAAACCAAAATGAAAAATGAATCTTAGATTACTCTTCTTTATACCTACTTTTCTACACTGTATTTTATCTTATAGCCAGACAAAAAAAGTATGTTTTACCATAGATGATCTTCCTACTGTTACTTATAGTATAAAAGATTCTAAACTCGACTTATCCATAACCCAAAAGTTGATCAGTACTTTTAAAAAATATGATATTCCCGCCATTGGCTATGTTTGTGAAGGCAAACTATACCGAAATGGAATATTAGATTCTAACAAACTTGAAGTACTAAAACAATGGTTAGAAAACGGCTATGACCTAGGCAATCATACATATGCTCATTTTGATTATAACAAGGTAACAGATTCAATCTTTTTCAATGATATTTTGAAGGGGGAACGAATCATAAAACCACTCCTAAGGGAATATAATAAAGAATTAAAATATTTCCGTCATCCATACCTCCACACTGGAATGGATTCGGTTTCAGCTGCAAAACTCCACAATTTTTTGGTCTCCAAAGGTTATCAAGAAGCACCAGTAACAATAGACAATGATGACTATTTATTTGCTAAAGCTTACCATAATGCGCATGTAAATAAGAATGATACCCTAAAGAGGGAAATTGGCCATATGTATATAAAATATATGGAAGAAAAACTTATCTATTTTGAATCTAAATCAATAGAAGTGTTTGACAAAATCATCCCTCAAACGTTGCTAATACATGCGAGTTTAATTAACGCAGACTATCTTGATGAAATAGCTGAAACGTATCTAAAACATGGGTACACTTTTATTTCACAAGAGGAGATACTCAATACACCAGAATATTCAACTCCAGTAACTACTTATTTCAAACGAGGTTTTTCATGGATTTTTAGATGGGGATTAAGCATGGGAAAAGGAAATGGTTTAATGGAAGATGATGTTGATACTCCAGATAAAATCATACAATTAGCCAAGAATTAAACTACAAACAATGCCATCAGTATTTAAACTTTTGGAAAATCTGGAAAACCTAAAAATTCTCCATTAAGTAACTGGTGGTAAAAGAGAAAAAGTCTACTTCTTTAGAGAATACATCAACTTATTTAGTAATAAAGAAGGCTAATAAACACTATCATCCATATTCAAACCGTTAGAATAACTCCTTTCATTCCATGTAAAAATAATGTTATCCTGCTCCGCAAACAGCAGTAATAAAGGCCTAAAAATCCATGAATTGGAATTAGCGGGTTGACAGCTTTTAAGCCCATTAGTTGATTCGCGGCTTTCAAACAATGTTGCAAACCCCTACATTTACACAGCGTCAAAACAGAGATTTATTCTAACTCATTAAGCTGATAAAAAACGATAATCATAAAATGGAGCCTAATAACTCGAAACTGAAAATTGCCCTAAGGCCACTATCTTTTGTCGTCCTTTTGCAGCTAGTATTCTTTATTTCTCAAGAAGCATTTGCCGAAAACGACACCAATCAAAAACCCAATATTATCTTGATCTATATCGATGATTTGGGTTATTCAGACCTCGCAAACTATGGACGTGAGTATGGTAATTTTTTTACCGAAACTCCAAATATTGATAAATTGGCTACAGAAGGAATGAAATTCACCAATGCTTACGCTTCCGCTCCAATTTGTTCACCATCAAGAGCCGCCTTGTTGACCGGAAAAACACCTGCCCGATTGGGGTTTGAATTTGTAACTAAATACAAAGAGGATACATTTTCATGGGAAGATGAGGAATGGGTAGAAAAATATAGCAATTACCCATTGACATGTCCGCCATATAGAATAACGCTACCTCTTTCGGAAAATACTGTTGCAGAAGAGTTAGCAAAAAACGGGTATGAGACAGGAATGGTTGGCAAATGGCATGTAGCGCCCCATTATAAACGCTACAACGGATGGGACCCGACTCATGGCCCAAAACAACAGGGTTTTGAATGGGCAGAAGAAACATTTGGAGATCATCCTTCCGGATATCCTAAAACAGAAAAGGGCCCGGATTACAGTGAAAGTAAATATCCAAATGGTCGATATCCAGAAGATGAATTAACCAATAAGGCGATTGAGTTTCTGGAAATGGAACACGAAAAACCATTCTTTTTGTTTGTCAGTCACTATTTTGTCCATACACCAATTGACTACAGGCTGGAGTGGTTGATTAAAAAATACAGGGATAAAGCATCAAAATCCCATGAAGATATTCCTGAAAGTGTAATTCTTTATGCTGCATTTGTCGATCGGATGGACTACTATGTAGGGCAGTTGTTAGATGCAATAGATGATAATGAATTAAGGGAAAACACCTTGGTGGTATTTACTTCTGATAATGGAGGACATCCTTCGTTTGCTTATAACAGGCCGTTTAGAGGAAGTAAATGGAATTTGTATGAAGGAGGAATTAGGGAGCCATTTATTGTTCGCTGGCCAGGTATTGTTGAGGCAGGATCAACTTGTGAAACGCCCATAATCCAAACGGATTTGATGCCAACATTTAGTACGATAAGTGGCACGAAGTCGATAGCTTCTGATGTTGACGGAAAATCAATTTTACCTCTTTTGAAAGGAGCAGCACCGCAAGAATTACTCAAACGGACATTTGTGTGGCATTTTCCATATTATCATCCCGAAGGAGATAAATATGAAAAGGCAATTTCTGAAATTGGAATTGAAGATTTATCGGTAAGCAAGACGCTTCCTCAATCAGCAATTAGACAAGGGAATTATAAGTTAATTTATTTTTATGAAGACGATAAAACTGAGTTATATGATCTGAACGATGACATTACAGAACACACGGATTTAAGTGAAGAACGACCATGGGATGCCACAAAATTAAAAACAGCATTGTTTAATTATTTGAATGAGGTTGACGCCAGGTTTCCCCAAAAAAACATTAAATAGATAAGTTCTGCGGCTTTAATAAATTCAATTTTCACATAAATTGGTTAGAATATTTTTACTACTCTGTCTTTACATCTCTATCACTAGTTGTGCTTCAAAAAAGGAGCCATCAACTGATGAAAGCAAAACAAAGGCTATTTTTAGCTTCATTTTTGACGACTTGAATACATCGGACACATTGGTTAAAAGTATATTTGATGAGTATAATATGAAGCCTTCTTTTGCTCTTGTTTCAAGCAAACTGGATTCGACATCTGCGATCATTTATAAATCGTACTACGATCAAGGAATAAGTATATTATCTCATTCGGTGTCGCATCCTAAAATGAACGATCCTTTAATCAATGAAGACACTGTAGATTTCGAACTAAAATCTTCAAAGCAAAACATAGAAAAATATGGAATTAATACTTCTGGCTTTGTCACACCTTACTCATTAATGCATCCAAAATTTTTAAAGCTTCTTGAAAAGTATTATACGTATTCCTTTACAAATAATAGCAAGGATAAATTTGACAAAACTGTAAATAAACATGCGCTATCTCGATATGGCATTGAGAGCAATATTTCAACATCAGACCATAGTATAGATAAGATCAAAAGCCGAATCGACTCAGCTATTAAAAATGGAGAACTACTTGTTTTTTATGGTCACGCATTACCTTCTAGATATAAGGATGATCTAGGAAATGCTAGAGTAAATTCGGATGACTTGAGGCGTATTTTATCCTACTTGAAAGGAAAGACAGATAACAAAGAATGTAAAGTGCTAACTTCCGACTTGGCAATATCAGCATACTATAAATGAAAATAAAATGGTGCTCCAAAATGTGTGCTGTTGCATTCTTTCAATAAATAATTTCCCCCTCCTCCTCGTTCCCTAAATTGCTCCGGCCATGCCGATTTCATGGAAAAACGATGCTTTTTTGACTTTGATTCTCCAAAGGGGCCTAGTCCCCACTACACCAATAGCATCTAAAAAAGCCTTAAAAATCCATGAATTGGGATTAAAGAGGTTGTTTAGCACAAGCTCCTTAGTTGATTTAGATAGCACTTCCCTTCACATAGATTTTAACATTTTTTATACAAGCACCCTCAATTATGTAAAGATTTTAGCCTTTTCTTTACAAAAGAAATTATATTTGTATAGATAATTGAATAATCTATACATAATGAAGGATTGGGAATTGGCTGAATTACCATTTGACTTTGACTTGGAAACTAAAAAAGTTTTGAAGGCATTGCCCGCCGCACATTCCGCCTTAGCAGAATTAAAGGGCATTGCCTCTACTATCCCCAATCAAAATATCCTGATCAATACGTTGGGATTGCAAGAGGCAAAAGATAGTTCTGCTATTGAGAATGTCATCACAACACACGATGATCTGTACAAATCTGAACTGAACTTAAATTCATTGACATCGCTTGATGCAAAAGAGGTCCAGAATTATATTACTGCATTGAAGAAAGGTTTTGAGTTGACAACGGAAAGTGGGTTGCTGACAAATAGGGCGATTTTACAAATCCAGGAAACCTTAGAAGATAATAACGCTGGTTTTAGAAAATTGCCTGGCACCGCATTGAAAAACGCTGCGACAGGAGATACGATTTATACCCCTCCTCAAGATTATGATGATATAATGAGGCTTATGGTCAATCTTGAAAAATATATCAACGATCCTAGCTTGCAGGATTGTGACCCTTTGATAAAAATGGCCATCATACATTTCCAATTTGAGAGCATCCATCCATTTTATGATGGAAATGGGCGAACGGGCAGGATCATTAATATTTTGTATTTGATTTTAGAGGGATTGCAAAGTCTGCCGATTTTATACTTGAGTAAATATATAATTAAACACAAAGCTGATTATTACAGATATCTGCAAATGGTTAGGGAGAAAAACCTGTGGGAAGAATGGATTCTCTTTGTGATAAAAGGAGTAGAAGAAACTGCGAGGGAAACGATCGAATTGATTTATGATATTAAGGATTTAATGCTGGATTTTAAGCACAAATTGAGAGACAACTATAAATTTTATAGCCAGGAGTTATTAAATAATCTATTTAAACACCCTTACACGAAAATTGAATTTATTGTCAATGATGTTGGTGTATCCCGATTGACTGCGGCGAATTACCTAAACAAACTATCCGAAGATAAAATATTGCAAAAAAAGAAATTGGGTACCGGCAACTACTACGTCAACGAGGCTCTTGTTGATTTATTAACAAAACGATGAGCAACTTGAGCCCCTGTTGGTAGAAAGTCGCGTCAGCACCTAAAAAAGTCCTAAAAATCCATGAATTGGAATTAAACTATAATTGAAAATCCTAAATTTGAAACATGGTCATAGGACTGTAAAACTTGAACAATCAAACGAAAAATCATATACCATGAAATATAAAAATATTGAAGATTCTCAACTATCCATGACCCAACTTATGCTGCCTTCCAATTCTAATTTTAGAGGATTTATTCATGGTGGTTATGTGCTTAGCCTTATGGATCAAGTAGCCTTTGCTTGTGCGTCTAAGCATTCCGGGTATTATTGCGTTACCGCGTCAGTTAATAAGGTGGATTTTCTAAACCCAATCGAAGTGGGCGACCTATTGACTTTAAAAGCCTCCATCAATTACACAGGACGAACATCGATGGTTGTGGGGGTCAGAATAGAATCTGAAAATATTAAGTCCGGTATCATCAAACACTGCAACTCTTCATATTTTACCATGGTAGCCAAAGATAATGAAGGAAAAAATGTGCCGATACCCGGGCTGATCTTAGACTCTGAAGAAAGCATAAGGCGTTTTACGCGAAGCATTAGCAGGCAAATGCACAACAAACAAAGAAGTGAAAGCTTTACGAGTGCTGAATTTAAAATGGAAGATCACATTCATAAAATTGAAAACATGAATGCAAAAATTGAATTGGACTGACATTATATAATTTGAAGGGGTTTAAAATTAACTAAAGTTAAAACCCTCCTTCGATAAATAATTTGCTCCGGCCATGCCGGTTTCATGGAAAATCGATGCTTTTTTGGCTTCGATTTTCTATAAGGGCTTATTTGAGATTTCGCATTTTTGCTCCGCGAGCAGCATCAATAAAGCTAAATAGATTATTAGTAGACATCAATGTAGTATCAATTCTACCAAACTCTGTACTATACATAATGGCCGGATTACGAGCTAAATCTATTATTCATTAATACTTAAAAAATGCCAAATAAAATCCCCGGACTTTGGATACTCTTATTTGCAATATTAGAATCCACCGTTTGTATCGCACAAAAAAACAACAAATACCCAAAAGCAGGTGACCCGCTTCATGTAAAGGTGAAAATGTATGAAGCTTTAACGCTGGATAACCATTGGAATGAGGGGACAATTATGTTTCAGGTCTACCACCCTCCCGGTGGAAAAGACATGGCAGGGTTTGGAAGCCATTCTGATTTAATAGATGCTACCGGAGAAATGCTTGTGGCATATTCATGCAAGTACGCCATTACCAAAAAGGAGTCCGATAAGAAAATAGCAGATCAGGTTTTTGAGGGAATCTTAAAAGCTGAAAAAGTAACAGGAGTCCCCGGTTTGGTATCAAGAGGGTTTTATAAAACGGACGAGCCGCAGTGGCTTGAAAAAATGTGGTACGCTGAGTGGCATCAGTCATCTTCCATGTCGGGGTATCGTTGGCTCGGTGATCTAAGCATTGACAAATTAGTATCAATATTCCATGCTGTATTACGAACTCTGCGCAGACTTGGAGCAGAAGACAAAAGTGGAAGGCCTCCTCAGTCGGTTTATTGGTAAAATTGTAGATGACAATTTTCGGATCATGGATTTGGATGGCAAATTGACCTTGTGGGGAAATATGTGCCCCGATTTACCTCACAATAAATTGAATTCACTGGTGGCACTATCTGCAGTGAAGGTGGCCTATCAAATAACAGGAGAGGCCAGGTTTGCCTCTGCCTATAAACTACTGATTGATAAATACCACTACGATGACAGGCAGCTGCTAACTAATCATATATTCCCGGAAAGTTTGAGACATATTTGGGACGATTATCATGCTGTGAGAAGTCTCTATATGGTTATGAAATATGAAACTGATCCCGATTTGTTAAATAAATACAGGATGACGTTGAACCGCCAGTGGTATGTTTGGAAGGACATCACTTTTGAATCGGAAAGTACGATTTTCTATATCATGTTATATGATCTAATTACTCAGGAAGGGGTGATGAAAGACCCTGCCAGAATTGAAGTCATGAAAAACATGAATGGGCATGCCAGAAGAATGAGAACTTTTAATATCCCTATGGAAGACGGAACAACTAAAAAAATAGAAACGGAATATGACCATGCGTCAACTGCTTTTCTACGAAACTACTGGTTTGGCAGATATTTTGGGTTTATTGATCCTTCTTGGTAAAAACACAAAAGATACAGAACGATGAAACCGGCATGGCCGGAGCAAATTAAGGAAACTCTAGTGCATGATTAAATTTCCATGCAGTCTAAAAATATTAAAAACATAAACACATGAAAGATTGGTTAAAAAACACTGGAATTGCCGCAATAACCTGCATAGTGGCTTTCGTATTTATCGCCGCAGATGACAAATCTGAGACTACAGTTGCTGCTCCGGAAGGGATGGTATATGTTCCAGCAGGACCTTTCATCATGGGCAGCGAAATAGATGACCCGGACGCCAGCCCTCAGCACATCGCCGAAACAGGAGCTTACTTTATCGATAAGTATGAAGTAAGCAATGCGGAATATGCGAAGTTCGATCCTGATTATGAATATCCCGAAGGAGATGGTGAAAGAGCCGCTAAAGTAAACTGGGAGCAGGCAAATGCCTATGCCAAATCGATAGGGAAAAGATTGCCAACGGAGATAGAATGGGAAAAAGCCGCTAGAGGAACTGATGGTAGAATGCTGCCTTGGGGCGATTTTTATGATGATAGCTTTGTGATATATTCAAAAAAAAATACAAGGGGCCAATCCATAGCAAAGCCGGCCAGTCCTTATGGTTGTTTTGATATGGCCGGGAGCGTGTGGGAATGGACAGCAGATTGGTATCAACAATACCCGGGGAACACCCATGAAATGGAGGAATACGGCGAAAAATACAAAGTGATCAGAGGCGGATCAACTTTCAATAATTTTGCTTGCTACACCACATTTCATCGCTACTATGTTCACCCAATTGATACCCGAGCCTACCCAATAGGCATGAGATTGGTGAAAGATATTGAATAGGATGGGAGATCGCAATTAAAAAAATCATCAGGAAGAAGCTAAATTATTAGCTGCCCGGTAGTATTTTGGGTTGAGAATGATAATCTATTATTGAGATAATATCGATAAAGGTTATTTTTATATCAAATTACACATGGCATATGTTGGATAAAGCGCACTTGTGCGCATTACACAATCGTTGAACTATACTTCTCCCTGAAAAAGACCAAAACCAATTTCATGGAAAATCGAGGCTTTTGGGAAGGTTAAACGAAATAAACCATTATGAATTTAAAACCAATAAAATCAGAAGCGGACTACGAAATGGCCCTTGAAAGACTTGAAATGATTTTTGATTCAAAGCCTAATACAACAGAAGGAGATGAGGCAGAAATCCTTTCACTGCTAATAGAAAACTATGAAAATCAGCATTATCCAATTGAGGCACCTGACCCAATCCAGGCCATAAAAATCCGTACGGAAGAATTGAATCTTAAACAAAAGGATCTGGTTGGAGTGATCGGAGGGAAAAGCAGGGTTTCTGAAATTTTAAATAAAAAGAAAAATTGACAGTAGATATGATCAGAGAACTGGAACGGATGCTACAAATTTCCGCGTCAGTTTTGGTTAATAACTATCAACTGATGAAATAAATAACGTTTTATTATAGCTTGCACAAATACTTTCTCAAACTACAACATCACGAACACATGAGATATATTCTGATTGCTTTCATCCTCTGTACATTTTCCGTCTCCTTTGCGCAGCGGGTTTCTTATGATGCCACGGAATTTCGGCTGCCAACCGAGTGGACGAAAGACGTCGACCCCGACAATCCGCTAAAAGCATACCCCAGACCGCAATTGATCCGACAGGCTTGGCAAAACTTAAACGGTAGATGGCACTTTACTTTTTCGGGCAAAGATGAAAGTCAACCGGCTACTTTTGACCGAGAAATCATCGTTCCTTTTGCCGTAGAGTCTGATCTGTCTGGCATAGGTGAGCAAATCGGCCCTGATAAAAAACTATGGTACAAACGGACTTTTTACATTCCCGACGATTGGTCAGAGAAGTTCATCCTCCTACATTTTGGGGCCTCCGATTGGGAAACGACGGTATATATCAATGACGTGGAAATCGGGAAACACCGTGGTGGTTACGATGCATTTACCTTCGACATCTCGCCTTATCTGGACGAACGTGGGGTACAAGAAATAGTCATTTCCGTATGGGATCCTACAAACGCTCATTTCCAACCACGAGGGAAACAGCAGATCGCGCCGAGTGGAATTTGGTACACACCTGTTTCCGGAATCTGGCAAACAGTTTGGATAGAACCAGTAAACGTATCAGCTGTTGCTTCGGTGAAATATACACCGGACATCGACCAAAAATCCATTAGCATAAGTACTGAAACTTATAATCCAATTCCTGGGGATTCGATTCGTGCCACCATTTCACTTCATGGAAATCCAATAGCTTTTGAGACCTTTTCAGCTGCTGGAGTTGCCCATATCCCCATTCCAAATCAGCAACTCTGGTCGCCCGAAAACCCCAATCTGTATGATATTCAATTGGAGCTGGTTAGAAAAGGGAAAGTGCTCGACAATGTGCAGTCTTATTTTGGTATGAGGAAAATCGAAGTTGCAGAAGACCGCCATGGAAAAAAGAGGCTTTTTCTCAACAACAAGCCCATCTTTCAATATGGCCTGCTTGATCAGGGTTGGTGGCCCGATGGCTTGTACACGGCTCCGAGTGATGAGGCACTGCAATTTGATATTGTCACTTCTAAAGAAATGGGATACAATCTCATCAGAAAACATGTGAAAGTAGAGCCTGCTAGGTGGTACTATCACTGTGACAAACTTGGAATGTTGGTGTGGCAAGACATGCCCAACAGTGATAAAAATGCCGAATGGAAGGGCCCAAGCGGCATAGACGGTGTAGAAATAAAAAGGGAATTTGTCTCAGAAGCGCAATACAAAATCGAGTTTCAGGCGCTGGTTGATGGACTGTACAACCATCCATCTATTGTAAAATGGGTTCCATTTAATGAAGGCTGGGGGCAATTTAAAACTGTGGAAATTTTTGATTGGGTAGCTACTTTAGACACCACACGTCTCATCGGTGGACCAAGTGGTGGCAATTATTTTCCGGTCGGCGACACACGGGATCATCACAAATATCCAGGCCCGGAAATGCCCCATGAAGACAAAAATCGCGCCTTGATCCTTGGGGAGTTTGGCGGCCTTGGGCTTCCTGTCAAAGACCATCTCTGGCAAAGTGACAAGAACTGGGGCTATCGCAATCTCCAAAAGCAAAAAGATCTGGTAAACGATTATTTGGAGCTTGTCAATAAAATTCCTGCGTTGATAGATCAAGGTTTGGCCGGGGCCATTTATACGCAAACCACGGACGTGGAAGGTGAGGTGAACGGCACCATGACCTATGACCGCAAAGTGCTCAAACTAAAAAGCAAAAAAGTGCAAAAAGCTCATGCAAAGCTTTACCAACATTTTGATGAAGTGGTGAAATAAACTAGTTGAAGGGTTCGCCGAACGCGGACCCTTCAACTCAATTAACTTTAGTCCAGACAAATCTTGAAATTAACCCCTGCCCGGATCCATCTGCCGGGCATTGGTGTCATCACTTCCGTATATTTCTGATCTGTCAGATTGCTTGCTTCCAAAAATATTGTGTAGTGATCTTTCTGTTCGAAATAAATTCGATCATCGATCAAAACGTACGGATCTTGCTCCACACGATCTATATACCTCAGACGAAAGCTATTTTTCAACTTTCCAAAAATCACATGATCTACGCTGAGAATGACCTGATTCCTGATGTTTTCCAGCGCATAGCGTGATTGGACATTTTCCATTTCATCCATTTGCTGATCGAGAAAATTGTAGCTCATGGAAAAACCATAGATTGGAAAGCTCGCATCTATCCATTTCGTAAAGTCGATTCCGAAGGCCAATTCCACTCCATTGGTTTTTATTTTTTGGATATTTTGTGTGCGCCAAATACTATCCACCGGATTTAAAATCCAATCTATCATTTGGTTTCCATCGCGGTAAAAATAATTCGCTTCAAACGAAATCCCCCGATGCATATAGCGCAAGCCGGCTTCATAAGTCATGGCTTCTTCAGGCTTTAAATCAGGATTTCCCTCTTCCGTCGGGCTAATATAATACTGATCGTAAAAAGCTGGAATGCGATAGGATTTGCCAATATTTCCATAAGCCCTGATCTTTTCATTCAGGTTATATCCGAAGTCTATTCCAGGAAAAGCATTCCATCCAAAATCGGAATACCAATTCACAAAAACTCCTGGCGTCATGTCAAATTTTTCGCCAAGCTTAAACCTGTGATCAGCAAAAAGCCCGAAACTCTCCCGGCCAAATCCATCTAGATTACTTTTGCTTTCATTGCCCCCACGCACCCAATCTCCATGGATATCTTCCTTTCTAAACTCCACCCCCAGTCCTGTTATACCCAAATCACTTTCGTAAGTTGAATTCACTTCCGCGCCAAGCGTATTGGTTTTATGCAAATTGAGATAAGCACTCGGATTGTCTCGCACAAACAAATATTTGTCGCTATTCCATCTCCAATATATGCGCGGCTTAATGGTGAAATTATTTATTTCTGCAGTGTTAGACACACTCAAGATACTTGATTTTACCTCCTCGTATTGTTCGGTATAAGCAGGGCTGGCATAAAATCCATTGGCACCAAATTTCCTATCAGAATAACCAAATATCATCTCATACTTTCCGGTTTTTGTTGGTAGTTCAGATTGATAAAAAGCATTGTTAATTCCATAATCCGTATTGTGTCGATAGCCATCTGATGCATCTCTAGAAAAGGAAATAAACTGCTTGTATTCGCCAATAGGCAATGAAAGTGAGGCATTGCCTCCATAGCTACCAAAACTCCCCCCATAGGCCCGAATACCCACCCGCGTAGTTTCCGGCACTTTCGTGACAAAATTGACCGCCCCGGCAAATGCATTTTGTCCGTACTTTCGAGCTCCCGGCCCTTTCAATACTTCAATCTGCTGGATGTTGTCGATAGGAATGGGAATATTCATGACATGATGCCCCGTCTGCGGATCCGTGAGTTTGATGCCATTGAGTAAAATTAGCGTTTGCTCAAAAGTTCCTCCACGAATCCCAATATCGCTCTGCACTCCCATTGGCCCGCGTTGGCGAATATCCACACCGGGCGAGTAGGTAAGAATCTCGGGAATACTCTGTATCGGCATGCGTTGTATTTCCTTCCGGGAAATAATCTGGACATTTCGAGATGCTTCAGCAAATGGGATGGTAATCCTGTTGCCATTGATCACGAGGTCGTTCATCACGATAGTTGTGTCTATCTGAGCTTTGGCAATTGCAGAACTCAAAAAACAGATTAAAATCAAAAAGTGGTACTTCTTCATCGTTATTTATATAAATGGTTTAAAAAAGGCATAAAAATCCATGCCCCTGAATTTGGAGTACGAATTTTCAGCAATAAAAAAAGGCCCTGAAAAGGCCTTGGTATAATTTTTATAATGATCTAAAACAGAAATGTCCAATCCGGAATTTTCACATTTTCCCGCACAAGAAGGTGTTGGCAAAACAGAAACCAAGCCACCCATTTCAACCGATTCATGGAAAAGAAGAGCATTTTCTTCCTCTTCTTCCTCAGAGTCCCCTAAGGCTTCCAGGCTACTTAAATACCCTTGAAAACCCATGGTTTTTACTGTGATCAGCTTGTGGATTATGGTGGTCAAGCATCCGATGTGGACGATCCTCCCAACAGCATTGAAGAGCGCATACGACTTGTTGCTCCATCTTTTGAAACGGAATGCCTTCTGTCTGATATGGTTTTTACTTGCTGTCAATAGATTTGATTTGCGATGCAAAATTAATGGATAATTCTACGATTGCCATGACAATTATCATCTTTAAAAACCATCATGCCCTGTTACGCCATTCGCCCTCTCCTTGATAGAAAAAGCCTCAAAAATCCATGAACGATTTATGGATTTTTGAGGCTTTTATAAAACAAAACAACGCTGACCTCTGGAGCAAATCCTGAAGCCGGGGCTGAAATGGCATTTGACTTAAATGCCCATTTTAATATCTGTATGTATCCGGTTTATAGGGCCCACTGACTTCTACACCAATGTATTCGGCCTGCTCTTCAGAAAGCTCATCCAGTTCCACTGCGATTTTTTCGAGATGGAGTCTTGCCACTTTTTCATCCAGATGTTTCGGCAAAGTATAAACCTCATTTTCATACTTGTCGGCATACATCCACAATTCGATCTGTGCCAATGTCTGGTTGGTAAATGAATTGGACATCACGAATGAAGGATGGCCAGTAGCACAACCTAAATTCACCAATCGTCCTTCAGCCAAAACGATGATATCATTGCCGTCCACATTGTACAAATCAACCTGAGGTTTGATTTGATTTTTGGTATTACCATGATTTTTGTTCAACCATGCCATGTCAATTTCATTGTCGAAATGCCCAATGTTGCACACGATGGTTTTGTCTTTCATCAATTTGAAATGCTCCCCTGTCACAATATCCTTATTACCAGTAGCAGTCACCACAATATTGGCTTCTGGAAGTGAGTTTACTAGTTTCTTTACTTCAAAACCATCCATTGCTGCTTGAAGTGCACAAATAGGATCAATCTCCGTAACGACCACACGTACGCCAGCCCCACGCAATGATTGCGCAGACCCTTTGCCAACATCACCATATCCTGCAACAACAGCTACTTTTCCGGCCATCATCACATCAGTAGCCCGTCGGATAGCATCAACTAAAGACTCCTTGCAGCCATACTTATTGTCAAATTTAGATTTGGTTACTGAATCATTTACATTGATCGCTGGAATTGGCAAAGTGCCTTTTTTTAATCTTTCATACAATCTGTGAACACCAGTTGTAGTTTCTTCAGAGAGTCCTTTGATGTCACCGATTAATTCAAGATGATGATCCAATACCAAATTGGTAAGGTCTCCACCATCATCCAAAATCAAGTTGAGAGGTTTTCCTCCTTCAAAGGCGAAAAGTGTCTGCTCAATGCACCAATCAAATTCCTCGTCATTCATGCCTTTCCAGGCAAATACAGGAACACCTGCCTTTGCGATAGCAGCGGCAGCATGATCTTGGGTAGAAAATATATTGCATGAAGACCATGATACTTCAGCGCCCAATTCCAAAAGGGTTTCGATCAATACAGCCGTTTGAATGGTCATGTGCAAACACCCTGCGATCCTGGCACCTTTCAAAGGTTTAGAAGCTCCATACTCCTCTCTGATGGACATCAAGCCCGGCATCTCTGCTTCAGCCAGCTGGATTTCTTTCCTGCCCCAATCGGCGAGACTGATATCTTTTACTTTATATTTTAATTCCGAGGTACTGATAGTATCCGACATAATAATTTGATTGATTATTTTTTGAGACTGCAAATTTAGATAATTCAAATCTATTAAAAAATCATAAAGTGCTCAGCGAACAAAAACAAGTTCCTTAAAATCAAAATACAGCTCTCCTTCGTCCAATTCAATTTTAAGTTTCCCTGTAGGTGCCACACCGACAATCCGGCCATTAAAGAATTGCCCTCTGGATTGAAAAACATGGATTTCATCCTTCCAATACAGTCTGGCCAAATAAGCATCCCACAGTTGCTTTACCCCTCCTCTCTTCAATTGATAATATTTGGCTTCGACTTTTTGCAACAACAAACCCGTCAATTCTTCCCTATCGAATTGCTGCCCACAAATATTAGCCAGTGAAATGGCCCTTTTTTCCATGAAATTTTCTTGATTTATATTTAGACCTACCCCGACAATGCACCATTCTATCACATTGTTACGAATATAATTCTCGATCAGAATCCCCCCAATTTTTTTATTTTCATACATCAGGTCATTTGGCCACTTGATTTTCACAGTATCTTTCAAATACTCTGAAAGCAATTCCTGAATCGCTAATGAGGCAACGATAGTAAGGTTGAAAAAATCAGTCGGCTCCACGAAACTCGTTTCCAAAACCATGGAAATCATGATGTTTTTTGACCGATCTGATTCCCACGTATTGCCGCGCTGTCCCTTGCCTTTGGTTTGGTAATCCGTATAGATTACCATGCCGTTGGTTTGTTCCTTTTTACTCAATAGTTCTGATGCCACTTCATTGGTTGAATGACAACTTGGCAGAAAGAATGCCTTTCTGCCAACAAATACAGTATGCTTAAATAATTTATGCAAGTATTTTTTGTAGCTTTACGGTTTCATTTAATTCAATAGAATGGTAGAGAAAGTTGACTCAGTTACCGCTGAAAAATTAAGCAAATATATAGTAAAAGGGATTCAAGAAAAAAAAGGCACCGACATTGTTATTCTTGATTTAAAGGACATAGGAAACGCAATTGCAGATTATTTCATTATCTGCACAGGTACATCTGACACACAAATTGATGCTATCTCCGATTCGGTCGATAAGGTAGTAGCAGAAGAAGCAAATGAAAAGCCGTGGCACCGCGAAGGCTTCAAAAATAAGGAATGGATTTTGTTAGACTATGTCAACATAGTTGTTCATATCTTTAAAAAAGACGTTCGATCTTTTTATAGCTTGGAAGAATTATGGGGAGATGCAAAGGTCATTCATGTAGATGATGAATAACTTTCGTAGGTATTAACAGTTAATTTTTAGACATCTATTTATTTAGAAAAATATAATGGCAGATATTCCAAATAAGAAAAAGAATTTTATTCCAAAGACTCCTCAAAAGCCGAATTATCAAGTATGGATCATTTTATCTTTGGTAATCTTGTTTTTTTCCATTTTCTATTTCAATCAATCCACTGGAATTGAGGAAATTACAGAAAGAAAATTTGAAGAAATAGCCAAAAAAGGCCATGTAAAGGAAATTATTATTATTAAGAATCAAGACATGGTGGAGGTATTCCTGAACGAAGAAGGAAAATCAAGTGCAGAATACCAACTTCAGGAAAAACCGTCCTTTTACGCGGAGAAAACCCCGGATTTCCGATTTAAGGTAGTGTCAGCAGAAAATTTCGAAGAAAAATTCCGTGTGATAGATGACGAATTAGCTGAAAATCAAAAAATAGCCTATAAATACGATGATCGATCGGATTTTACCAGTATCATATTCAACTGGGGGTTCTTGTTTTTGATACTGATTGTATTCTGGGTATTGATGCGAAGAATGACAGGAACTGCCGGGCCGGGTGGTCAGATTTTCAACATTGGAAAATCCAAAGCTGCATTGTTTGATGCAGAAAATAAAGTAAAAATTACTTTTGCAGATGTAGCTGGCTTGGAAGAAGCCAAAGAAGAGGTAAAAGAAATTGTTGATTTTCTTAAAGAGCCTTCAAAATTCACCAACCTAGGTGGTAAAATTCCAAAAGGCGCATTGTTGGTAGGCTCTCCGGGAACGGGGAAAACGCTATTGGCTAAAGCAGTAGCGGGTGAAGCAGAAGTGCCTTTTTTCTCATTGTCAGGATCAGATTTTGTAGAAATGTTCGTCGGGGTTGGAGCTGCTAGGGTAAGAGATTTATTCAAGCAGGCCAAAGAAAAAGCACCTTGTATTGTTTTCATAGATGAAATAGATGCCATTGGTCGATCTCGTGGCCGAGGCCAAATGCCGGGATCCAATGATGAGCGGGAAAACACCCTCAACTCACTATTGGTTGAGATGGATGGATTTGCAACTGATTCTGGAGTAATTATCCTTGCTGCAAGTAACCGCCCAGATGTGTTGGATTCTGCGCTACTTAGACCGGGAAGATTTGATAGACAAATAAGCATAGACAAGCCGGACATAATCG
This sequence comes from Bacteroidia bacterium, assembly GCA_030426345.1. Lineage (GTDB taxonomy): Bacteria > Bacteroidota > Bacteroidia > Cytophagales > Cyclobacteriaceae > JAAUQL01. The sequence continues at coordinate 7,555 of JAUHYU010000003.1, read as the reverse complement.
GAAGGGAAGCAATTTTTAAAGTGCACTTAAAGCCATTGAAGCTTTCCAAAAAAGTCGATTCTAAAAAACTTGCGGCGTCAACACCTGGTTTTGCCGGGGCGGAAATCGCCAATGTCTGTAATGAAGCAGCGCTGATTGGTGCAAGAAAGAGTAAAAAAGCCATTGACATGGATGATTTCCATGACGCAATAGATAGAGTAATAGGTGGGTTAGAAAAGAAAAGTAAAATCATTTCCCCTGAAGAAAAGAAAATCGTAGCCTATCACGAAGCCGGACATGCAGTAGCAGGTTGGTTTTTAGAACATGCCGATCCATTGGTAAAGGTGAGTATCGTGCCTCGTGGAGTCGCTGCATTGGGCTATGCACAGTACCTACCAAAAGAGCAGTTCCTCTATCAGACCGAGCAACTGATGGATGAAATGTGCATGACGCTCGGTGGACGTGCAGCAGAAGAAATCATATTTGGCAAAATATCTACAGGTGCGCTGAGTGATCTGGAGAGAATCACTAAAATGGCCTACAGCATCGTGACTGTCTATGGAATGAACGACAAAATTGGCAATATCTCATTTTATGACTCCAAGCAATCGGAGTACAGCTTTACAAAACCATATTCTGAATCAACGGCTCAAACAATAGATTCGGAAGTTAGAAAACTCGTTGAATCAGCATACAAAAGAACAATGGACTTATTGAAAGATAAAAAGGTTCATTTAGAAGTGATAGCCAAAGAGTTGTTAGAAAAAGAAATTATTTTCCAAAGTGATTTAGAAAGGCTGATTGGCAAGCGTCCGTTTGACCGGCAAACGACCTATGAAGAGTTTACGAATGGAACGCTCGAGGCAAAAAGAAAAGAGAAGAAGGATTCTGATGACAAAAAAACTGAGGCGAAAAAGAAAAAATTAAAAGAAGAAGAAAAAGAACAAAAGGCTGAGGCGGCAAAAGAGAAGAAGGAGGCGAAAGATTCTGCTCCGGCTAAGCCTGAAGTTGGTAAATAGCGATACACTATATGTATCTTTAAAATCTCATGAAAACCCATGTAGACAAAAACAATTTATTAATTTGAATTAGACTCAGGGGAGTAAAAATACTCCCCTGATTTTTTACCATAAAACCATGGCGGATCTAACACTCGAACTCCTTCCAAATAAAAAAGTATATTTCGCCTCAGATTTCCACCTAGGACTTTCCTCCATTTCAAAGGAAGATGAGATCCAGCGTGAAAAAAAGATAATCAGATGGCTAGATTTAATTCAGAAAGATGCACAAGCAATATTTCTAGTCGGTGATATTTTTGATTTTTGGCACGAATATTCCCAAGCCGTCCCAAAGGGATTTATCCGATTTTTGGGTAAGATAGCTAGCCTACAAGACCATGGGATTTCAGTATATTTTTTTACAGGAAACCATGATCTATGGATGTATGATTATTTTCAGGAGGAATTAGGTGTGAAAGTGTATACAAAATCCATCAAGCTAAAGATCAATCAAACCACCTTGTTAGTAGGTCATGGAGATGGGTTGGGGCCGGGAGATCGGTTTTATAAAGTTCTGAAGCTCATATTTACGAATAAAATAGCACAATGGTTATTCAAATGGGTACACCCTGACATTGGAATAAGGCTTGCCAAAAGCTGGTCAAAATCCAGCAGGTTGAAAAATTCTGATGGCGAGGATAAATTCCTAGGAGACAAAGAATATTTGATACAACATTGTAAAAAAGTAGAAAACGAAACTCATCATGATTTTTACATTTTTGGCCATCGGCATCTACCATTAGAAATCGACATCAATAGCACAAGTAAGTATTATAATCTGGGAGAATGGGTAAATCAGTTTACCTATGGAGCTTTTGCCGAAGGGCAATTTTCATTAAATACATTTGAGAAAAAGTGATGAAGGCACTATTTGTCCTAATATCCATAATCTCCACCTCATTCATTTCACAGCAAATCCAGCCAATTGAAACTGTAAATATTACAACACCTACTGGGGTTTCAATAGATCAAACAGGGAATATCTACTTCGCTACATTCAATGGCATCATTGTGAAGTATGACCCCTTACTAGCCGAAAAATCAGTTTTTTCTCCGTCCAATCCTAATACAGCAACACTCTTGGAAGCGTGGCAGGGTTTGCGGATTTTTTCATTCCATCGTGATGTGCAACAATTTAGGCTCATTAATCGGAACTTGTCATTGCACGAAGATTACGGTTTCCCGCCCGAACTTATCGGGTTCGCAGAAGTTGCATTTCCGGCTTCAGATAATAATGTTTGGGTGGTAGACCAGCAAGATCTCAGACTCAAAAAATATGATGTGATTTCCAAAAGAATCACTGTCCAAACCGCTCTGAATATGATTTTGGATTCAGAAAATTATACCATTTTACACGCAAGGGAATATCAAAACAAACTTTTTATTAGTACTAAAAGCAATGGCATCCTTATTTTTGACAATCTGGGAAACTTTCTAAAAACGTATCAATACCAAAATGTGTCATCTTTCAACTTTTTAGGGGATGAATTATATTTTATTGATGGAAATTCGCTGGTAAAGCTAAATTTATATCAGGATGGCGAAAGTAAATCTGAATTGCCAAATTCAGAAAAGTGGAAGTTTGCATTGATCAATGGCGATCATATGTACTTATTTTCTGATTCACAACTGGCACTTTACAAATAGTCTAAAATCCATGGAAATCCACACCATTCGTAAAATTCTATATTTGCCAAAGTAACAGCGCACAGGTTCAATAATCAAAAAATTAGCTAAATTGTGTCCGATATTGATACAGTCATCTGAACATTTACGGGCATAAAAATATGCCTAAAATCCATGATGCTTGCATCAATTGGTATAACAGCACAATTCGAGGATTGGCACTAAGATTGGGGCATTAGCAAAAAAAATATACACCTTGGACAAAGAAATTGGAAAAATATTAATCGTAGATGACGATGAAGACGTGTTGCTGGCAGCAAAAATGTTGCTAAAAAAACACGCTCATCAAGTCACCATAGAAAAGAATCCTAACAAAATTCCTTTCTTGCTTAACAATGAAACATACGATGTGATCCTGCTCGACATGAACTTTAGCAAGGATATCACGAGTGGGAAGGAAGGGTTTCATTGGCTCAACCAAATAACCGAACGTGTACCGGATGCAGTCGTTATTTTGATCACAGCCTTTGGAGATGTGGAAATGGCCGTTCGGGCATTGAAAGAAGGGGCTACAGATTTTGTGCTAAAACCATGGCAAAATGAAAAACTGCTTGCGACTATATCTGCCGCCATCAAACTCAAGAAATCATATAACGAAGTTGATAAACTTAAAAAGGCCAAGAAACAGCTTCAAGATGACAGCAACGAACCCTTTAAAAATATACTTGGTAAAAGCCCGGCCATCAAAAGAATATTTAGCATTATTGAAAAGGTAGCCAAAACGGATGCAAATGTTTTAGTGCTGGGAGAAAACGGAACCGGGAAGGAACTCGTAGCGAGGGCAATACACCAAAAATCCATGAGGAAAGATAATGTCTTCATCGGAGTAGATATGGGAGCCATTACCGAGACACTTTTCGAAAGTGAATTGTTTGGCCATAAAAAAGGCTCCTTCACCGATGCCAAAGAAGATCGGACTGGCAGATTTGAAGCCGCTAACTCCGGTACGCTTTTTCTAGATGAAATAGGAAACCTCAATTTACCCTTGCAATCGAAATTGTTGACTGTGCTGCAAAATCGCCATGTCACTAGAATCGGAACTAACAGACCTATTCCGGTGGATATCCGCCTGATCTGTGCCACCAACATGCCGATTTATGAAATGGTTCACAACAACGAATTCAGGCAGGATCTTGTATATAGAATAAATACTGTAGAGCTTCATCTGCCAGCGCTGCGCGATCGACAGGAAGACATACCCTTGCTGGCTCATCATTTCATGGAAATGTATTGCAAAAAGTACCGAAAATCCATGAAAACTTTTGCCCCAAATACCATCAAACAATTTCAAAAATATATGTGGCCGGGAAACATCCGGGAACTGCAGCACGCCATCGAGCGAGCAGTGATCATGAGTGACAATGACTGCCTGGCCCCTGATGATTTTTTCTTTTTATCTATCAATCCTCACGCAGATAAAATTAACGTGGAGAATTATAACCTGGAATCTGTGGAAAAATCTGTCATCCAAAAAGCTATAGACAAGCACCTTGGCAACATCTCCAAGGCGGCCAAAGAGCTTGGTCTTACTAGGGCATCACTCTATCGCAGATTGGAAAAGCATGGACTCTAAGCGCTTTAAATTTCTAATCACTGCCCGGATATGCGCCTTGGCACTTACCTTATTTATTCTTGTTCAGCTAGAAAATGTCAATACATTTACTCTGTTGCTACTGCTCGCGCTTGTGGTAGCACAGGTACTGAGCCTCATCAAATTTATCGATAACATCAATCGTGAAATCACCAATTTCTTTGATGTCATTAAAAAGGGGGATTATAAAAAATCTGTACGAACTGCTTCTGACGACTCTTACAGCAAATACCTATATGGCCAATTTGATATGATTGCCAATAAATTGGATAAAAACGCCAAAGATGACCAAAAGCAATATCTAACAACAATTGTTCAACATGTTGGAATCGGGTTGATTACTTTCAATAAGCAAGGCGAAATCCAGATAATGAATATTGCTGCAAAAAACTTATTAAAAACCAATCAGATCAAAAATATAAATGACCTGGCAGCCAAGAGTACTGAACTGGTAAATTGCTTCAGGGAATTGAAAACCGGAGGAAGCTCCTTGATCACCATCGAAATCGAAGGCGATGAAAAACAACTCTCTATTTATGCCATTGAGCTAACGCTCGGCAATGAACATTTCAAACTGGTATCTCTTCAAAACATCCATTCTGAGCTGGAAGAGAAAGAAATGGAAGCCTGGCAAAAGTTGGTACGCGTTCTTACCCACGAGATCATGAACTCTGTGACACCAATTTCTTCGCTCGCTCATACTGTCGAAGGGGAAATCATGGATTATCTCAAAGCCGACATAAAAGAACCCAAAATAGCCAAAGACGACCTCGAAGACATACATCTTGCTGTTCAAACCATCCAGCGGAGAAGTGAAGGGCTGATTCGATTTGTGAATGATTTCAGAAGCCTGACCAACACTCCGGAACCAAATTTTAAAATGACAAGCGTCATGCAATTGTTTGATCAGGTTGCCGTCTTGTTAAAATATGAAATGGACTCCAAACACATTGAGTTCATTGTTGACGTAGCTCCGCAAAATCTGGCCATAAGCCTTGACCCCCAATTGATGCAACAAGTTTTGATCAACCTGATTAAAAATGCCATTCATGCTTTAGCAGACAAGCAAAATAAAATCATCGAATTGCGTGCATATCAAAATGAAAACAAAAACACCTTGTTTGTGATTAAAGACAACGGCCCGGGCATTGAGCCAGAAGCGCAAACAAAAATTTTTATTCCCTTCTTTACAACTAAAAAATCAGGTTCGGGCATTGGGCTTAGCTTGTCTCGGCAAATATTGCGACAGCATAATGCATCTATATCCGTAAAATCAAGAATAGACGAAGGAACTGAATTCATCCTCCGATTTTAAGTGATTTTTTTTTTCAATGTGCTAACTTTCGTTAGCTTAGTGGCACTATTAAAAATGCTATCGATGGATAAACAAATCGCAATAAAAGTAACAGAGATTCTGGTCAAAAAACTTGGGCTCTCCGAAACTGAAGTAACTCCAGATGCAAATTTCATCAAAGACCTTGGCATCGACTCTCTAGATTATGCAGAACTGACCATGGAGTTTGAACAGACTTTTGACATTAGAATTCCTGACAGCGATGCTGAGCAACTTAGCACCATACATCAGGCGGTAGATTATATCAAAGGAAAGCTCGACAGCAAGAAATAATCCATTCTCACCTTATTCCAGATGAATGGAGCATCGGCATGAAGTTTTTATTTTTGGTACAAGGCGAAGGGCGAGGACACATGACTCAGGCCATTGCCCTTTCAAAAATCCTGCGCGACAATGGCCATGAAGTAGTTCATGTTTTTATCGGGAAAAACAAACGAAGGGAAATCCCTTCATATTTTTTTGATCAAATCGAGGCTCTGGTTGAACCCTTACCAGCCCCAACTTTCATCCTTGACAAACAAAACAAAGCGCTAAACCTCCTAAAAACCATAGGCTACAATCTACTGAATTTCAGCATTTACGTACAAAGCCTAAAACGAATTCATAAAAAAGTAAAAGAAACGAATCCAGATGCGATCATTAACTTCTATGATATTTTGGGAGGTTTTTACTTCATGCTTTTTAAAACCAAAAAGCTAAAACACATATGTGTCGGGCGGCAGTTTCTGACGTGCCACCCTGATTATCCCTTCGAGAAAAACCGTGCGGTAGAAAAGTACAATTTCCTACTCAACAATTGGGTCACTTCTTTGCGTTGTCATAAATATCTGGCACTCTCCTTCCGTCCTTATTCTCCGAATAAAATAGACATCCTTACGGTGACACCACCCCTTCTAAACATCAAAAAAGGCTCTATTTTCCATGAAAATTTCATTCTAGCCTACATGGTCAATGACGGCTATGCCGAAGACCTGATTGCTTGGCATAAGCGAAATAAAGCTGTCAAAATCCATTGCTTTTGGGATCGGGCTGAAGTGCCGACAAGCTATTCTCCGCACGAAAACCTGACTTTCCATCAAATCGATAACACGCTGTTCAAAGACATGTTGCGGCGCTGCTCAGGTTACATTTCTACGGCTGGGTTTGAATCAATTTGTGAAGCGATGTATTTACAAAAACCCGTGCAAATGATTCCAGTGGAGCGACAATATGAGCAATCCTGCAATGCAATAGATGGGGAGATTTCCGGTGCAGGCTTCAAATCTTCTACTTTTGATGTTTCCAAATTGCTAGCGTACATTCCTAAATATCAACCCGATCCCAATTTCGAAAATTGGCTAAAAAAAGCCGATGCAGTATTCTTGAAAGAGCTAACTGATTTATAACTAACCCCACCCCATAATCTTTTTTCTGTTAAATTTGTTCTGTCTAATGTAACGGGAAATATACATGGCTTTTATCAGCAAGAAAAAACTAGTCTATACCATCAAAGATCCGCTGCGCGAATACCTCGCCGGACAGGGTCGGGAGGTGAATATTCCCATTACCTATCAGGAATTGCATCGCTATGATAGTTCCATTCCATTGATTGATAAAAATGGCAAGGACACCTTGTGGGAAACCGTTTTGCACCATCAGAATGAAATGTCTCATGTCCATGAAATGCTCAAAAAAATCTATGCATTGCTCAAATCCTCTGGAGATGTATCGGCAATCGACCACTTGTATATCGACCGCATAGACCTTTGCACCTATGGAAATACCAAGCCTTTTAGGATTCGTATCGTCAATAAGATCAATGATCTTTTTGATTATTTTTATGTTAAAATAGCAGATGCATCCAGGGTATACGGGTTGGAAATCGAACACCTCATCTCACCCAATAAA